>JAHYIU010000103.1 GCA_019429425.1 Candidatus Syntrophosphaera sp. | reverse complement strand
CACCCGTTCGCCACTCTCAGATCCCCGAAAGGATCCTACCGTTCGACTTGCATGCCTAATCCACGCCGCCAGCGTTCGTCCTGAGCCAGGATCAAACTCTCCATCATTTTATAATGATTGAATTGACTTTTTGGCTCGCACAAATCTCTATAGCACTCTATATACTTTTAAAGAACTGTTTTGCGCAGCATCTGCTGCACAGGTTATGCCAAGAAAAATATCACCGTTTTAATGTCAACACAAATCTTTGGATATTTCCCCGCGCATTGACATATTCGATCTCTAACTGATAATTTAAGTTGTCGTTAGGATATTGCAAATTTTTTCTGGGCTGAGATGGATTTCCCGAGTCTGGCGGGCTCACGAAACAGCTAATCCAGATACCAAGATGAACAAAACAGACTCTTGAAGATCAACTTCGCCCCCTTTATCAACACGCTATCAATACGGACTCATTACGGACTTTGTCCGTAATGAGTCCGTATTGACACCGTAATGATAAGGAGGGCCGTATGGGGCAAACCTGTGTAATCCATTGGTGAGATACAAGTTAGAGAAATTGTCATAAATACGGAAAAGCGCGGTACAAAACGGGGCAGTGTTATGAATTTGATTGACATTAAACCGGGCTGGAATTTTTGGGGTTTAAGACTAAACAGATTGGAGTGATCAATGCTCAGACATATACTGCTATCCAAACTCCACCGCGCGACGGTGACGGAATGCGACCTGCACTACAACGGCAGCATCAAGATCGACACCGACCTGCTGGACGCAGCTGGAATGCGGGAGTTTGAACGGGTGGAAATCTGGGATGTAAACAACGGATCCAGGTTTTCCACCTATATCATCCCCGCGGAACGAGGCAGCCGGACGGTCAGCATCAACGGCGCCGCGGCACGCATGGTGCATGTGGGAGACAAGATAATCGTGGTCAACTACGGCCTGATGGATGAAGCTGAAGCGCTTGCCCACAAACCGAAGATAATTGTTTTGGACGAAAACAACAGACCCGTATAAATGCGCATCATAAACACGATAGACGAGATGCGCCAAGCTTTGGCAGAGCGGGACCCGGGCCAGAAACTCGGATTCGTGCCCACCATGGGCTATCTGCACAAGGGGCATCTTTCCCTGGTGGAAAGCTGCACCGTGAAATGCGGCCTGAGCGTGGTCTCGATCTATGTGAACCCTTCCCAATTCGGCCCGCAGGAGGATCTGGGCAGCTATCCGCGTGACCTGGAGCGGGATCTGGACCTGCTGGCCCAGCAGCAGGTGGATTATGTTTTCTTTCCCGATGACGCCCAGATGTATCCCGAGGGCTATCTGACCTGGGTGGAAGTAGCCAAGATATCCGATGTTCTTTGCGGGGCCAGCCGTCCGGGCCATTTTCGGGGAGTGGCGACCATCGTTTTGAAGCTGGTCAACATCATCCGGCCAGACCTGATGTTCATGGGCCTAAAGGATTTTCAACAGATCGTGGTTTTGGAAACGATGCTGCGTGACCTGAACCTGAGCACACAGATTGAGCGCTGTCCGATCGTGCGGGAAGTAGACGGCCTGGCCTTGAGCTCGCGCAACATCTATCTGAACCGGGATGAACGCCACAGCGCGACCTGCCTGGTCCAGGCGCTCAGAAACGCCCGCAGGATGGCATCGACCGGAATAAAAGAAAGCGCCGCGATCATCAAAGCAGCGGAAGAGATCGTGAACAGTGCCGGGGGCAGGATCGACTATGTCAGGATCGTGGATTCCGCTACGCTTTCCGAACAGCAAGAAGTGAATGAAAACTCCCGCATGCTGCTGGCGGTCTTCATCGGCAAAACCAGATTGATAGACAATTCCGCACTCATTACTTGACAGCCAGGCCAGTTCCAAAAAATTGACCAAGATATTTGAAGTTGGATCAAATCAGAAACATCCGTGCGAAAGTGGCGGAACTGGCAGACGCGCTGGACTTAGGATCCAGTAGGATTTTCCTGTAGGGGTTCAAATCCCCTCTTTCGCACCATAAAATTGGGAGAAAATGTGCAAATCGACATCAAACAAATCAACGCGACCTCGAAAGAGATCGATCTGAGAGTGGAAGCTGAAAAAGTGGACCAAGCCTATCAGAAGTATCAGGCCAACGCGGCCAGGAACATAGAAGTACCCGGATTCCGCAAGGGCAAAGCGCCTCTGTCCATGGTGACCAAGCTGCACGGCGACCGGATCATCGAGTACTTCGAAAAAGACTATGTGGACGAAGTTTTCACCGAAGCCGCGCGGGAAAAGCAGATCCATTTTTTGCTGTATCCGGAAGTGAAGGAATTGAATTGGGAACCGGGCTCAGACATGACCATCAAGTTTGAGATCGAACACGAGCCCACCGTGGAGATCGCGCAGACCGAAGGACTGCAGGTCCCGTTCAGACCCATTCTGCTGGAAGACGAGGTGCACAAGTTCATCGACCGCCTGGCCGAGGAACACACCACCGCCATCGACGTGGAAACGGCCGCGGACAATGACTACATCAACGTCCATCTGAACGTGGAGCCAGACGGCCAGGCCAGACTTTTCAACGTGAACGTCTACGCGGGAACTGATTATCCGCAGAGATCGCTGCCTGAAATGATCGGCGCCAGGATTAACGACAAAGTGTCCGTGGAACTCACCGGCACCCAGATCAAACTGCTGGCCATGCAAAAAGAGCTGGATCTGGACAACGAGACCAGCTATCCCTGCAGCCTGACGGTCAACGCCATCCTCAGATACTCCAAGCCCGCCCTGGACGACGAATTTGCCAAGGACATGGACTTCGAGAACATGGATGAAATGAAGGCCAAGATCGGCGAAGACCTGAGTCTGGGCTTGGAACACCACAACATCGAAGGCGAGAACAGCGCCATCATTGCTAAATTGTTCAAGGACAACCCCTTCCCCCTGCCGCCCAAGACCCTGCGCTACATCGTGCAGGAAGAGGTCGAGAAGATGGATCCCAAATACCGCGAGATCCTCTACCAGTATTACATTCAGAACATCGTGCAGGAAATGACAACCCTCTACATCATGAAGGCCCTGAGAAAACAGCAGGCCTTGGAGATCAGCCCGGAAATGCTGGAGCAGTACATCCAGCACAGGGCGATCCTGGAAGATGTGAGCGTTGGCGCCTTTAAAGATAAAAATGCCGATAAGATCGCATCCGAGGACTTTCCGGAAGCGGTCCAGAACTATTTCATCCTGCGTCAGATCGCTTCATCCAGCGAATTCACCGAGCCTGTGGAAGAACAGGATGAGCAGTCCGCGGAAGAGCTGGAAAGTTCCGATAACACCCCAAACAAGGAGGGATCAGAATGAACTACATCCCCATGGTCATTGAACAGGTGGGCCGCACCGAACGGGCCTATGACATCTATTCCAGGCTGCTGAAGGACCGCATCGTGTTTGTGAGCGGTGTGATCGAGGATTCGCTGGCCAATTCAATCGTGGCGCAGCTTCTGCACCTGGAAGGCGAAGATTCCGAACGCGACATCTTCATGTACATCAACAGCCCCGGAGGCATTATCTCATCAGGGCTGGCGATCTATGACACGATGCAGTACATCAAGCCGAACGTGAGCACGATCTGCATTGGCCAGGCCGCGAGCATGGCCGCATTGCTGCTGGCAGCGGGGCATCCTGGCAAACGTACGGCCCTTCCGAACAGCCGGATCATGATCCATCAGCCCATGGGCGGCGCGCAAGGCCAGGCCAGCGACATCGAGATCCAGGCTCGGGAGATCCTCTACCTGCGCGTGCGAATGAACGAGATCCTGCACCAACACACGGAACAGGACCTGAAAAAGCTGGTCGAGGACACCGACCGCAATTACTACATGGACGCGACCGAGGCCAAGAAATACGGCATCATCGACGAAGTGATCGTCAACCGGAAATAACTTGACGGGAATTCAGCATCCACTTTAATTGAACATTCGAATTTAACCAAGGTCAAAACACAAGGAGGATTTCTTGGACAAATTCAAAAACCTGAGCTGCTCTTTCTGCGGCAGAAACGAAGTTGAGGTCAAAACCCTGATCCGGGGTATCGCGGGAAACATCTGCGATGAATGCATCCTGATGTGCCACAACATCGTCATCTCCAGCGCTCCGGCGCCGGAAGACGAGGCCATGGACCTCCCCAAACCCAGCGAGATAAAGAACTATCTGGACCAATACGTGATCGGTCAGGACCAGGCCAAGATGATCATCTCCGTGGCCGTTTACAACCACTATAAAAGGATCTTCCGCCAGAGCAAGGACGACCAGATCGACCTGGAAAAAAGCAATATCCTGATGATCGGGCCCACGGGCTGCGGCAAAACCCTGATCGCTCAGACCCTGGCGACTTTTTTGAAAGTTCCTTTTGCGATCTCCGACGCCACCACCCTGACCGAGGCCGGCTACGTGGGCGAGGATGTGGAAAACATTTTGGTGCGCCTGCTGCAAGCGGCCGATTATGATGTGGCCAAAGCCGAGCACGGGATCGTATACATAGACGAAATAGACAAGATCAGCCGCAAATCCGAGACCCCTTCGATCACTCGCGACGTTTCGGGAGAGGGTGTCCAGCAAGCCCTGCTGAAGATCCTGGAAGGCACTAAAGTGAACGTTCCGCCCAAAGGCGGCAGGAAACATCCGCAGCAGGATTTCATCGAAATGGATACCAAGAACATCCTGTTCATCGCCGGCGGGGCCTTCTTCGGCCTGGAAAAGATCATCAAGGAACGCCTGGACAAAAAGGCCATCGGCTTCGACGTCAAACTGGGCCGGACCACGGAAGACCGCAACATTTTCGACAACACGGAGTCGCACGACCTCCTCAAATACGGGCTGATCCCGGAATTGATCGGCAGGATGCCGGTGCTCTGCACCCTGCATGAACTGAATGAGGAAGCGCTGATCGACATCCTGGTGAAGCCGAAAAACGCCATCTGCAGCCAGTACAAGAAATACTTCGAACTGGACGGAGTCGAACTCAGCTTTGACAAAGAGGCCCTCCACCAGATCGCCTCAACCGCCATAAAACAGAAAGCCGGGGCTCGCGGCCTGCGCTCCATCATGGAAAAATTCATGCTCAAGATCATGTATGAAATCCCCGACCGCGACAACATCAAATCCTGCAGGATCACTGAGGATGTCGTCACCAAAGGGGTCGGGCCGGACTACGGCAAGACCGAGGGCGTGGCATCCCGCAGAAAAGCGGCCGGCAATAACTGAGAACGGGTCGTCTGATGAGACGCGTTTTCCTCCTGGGGATCCTGTCCGCGCTGGCCTTTCTGGTTTTAGGCTGCGACAAGGAGGGCGAATTGCGTGTCCGCAATCGCACTGCCTCAGAAGTTTACGTCAGCGTCGACAACTCCGAACCCCAGCATCTGGAGGCATGGTCAAATCTGTCCAGATTCTTCTCTGAGGACAGGAAGATCGTCATCGCCTACAACGGAAACTATGTTTTTGCCAATTCCGTGGTCCGCGACGTCCGCACCAATCTGGTCACCACCTTCGACATCCAACCTGACGGAGGCGCGATCCAGATCGTCAATGACGAAGATGTATCCCTCATCGACTTATACATCTCTCCCTACGGAGATCCGGATTGGGGCTTGGACAACCTGGCCGGAGCGGTTCTGCCCGGAGATACGGGAATCTGGACGGTCTTGCCGGGAAACTGGGACATCATGTTGGTGGACGCGAACAACAACTCCCATTACAGATACAACCTGCCCGTAACGATCAATGAAACCCAAACTCTGCTGGTCTCATCCTTTGGCGGGAAGGAGACCGAAAAAACCGGAATCGTGCCGCCAAACCTTTCTCCCACAATATATTCAGCTGACAATTGAGGTTACGCATGACTGCTAAAATAACCCAGGCCCGCCGGGAAAAGCTGGCTGTACGACTCTCAGACGGCGAAAATGTGATCATCTTCGCCAATCCGCAGGTCAACCTGGCCAAGTTTTCCCAAGACAGGAATTTTCTCTATTTCACCGGTTTGGAGCATCCGGAACTGATCTACGTGGCTGGCAAATTCGCCGGCAAGTTCAACGACATGCTGTTCATCGAACGCGGGGATCCCGAGCGTGAGGTTTGGGAAGGGAAAAAGCTCTCCGCGGAAGAAGCTGCCAAGCTGAGCGGGATCAAGCGCGTCAAATATGTGGACGAGTTTTACGGCGTGCTTTCCGCGATGAGTCCGATGATGAAAACGATCCATTCCAATCTGGGATTTGCCGCGCTGAACAAACCTCCCACCTATCCCATGCACATGCTTGAGCCTCTGCGGACCAGGCAACCCCAAATCGAGATCAGGCAGCTCAACGATCTGGTCGCCCCCCTGCGCAAGATCAAGGATGAATTCGAGATAAAACAACTTCAGAAAGCCATCGACATCACCGGAGAAGGCATCATGGACATCCTCCGTTCCGCCCGCGCAGGCATGATGGAGTATGAACTGGAAGCCACCCTCTTTTACCGGATGCAGGTCAGCGGTCTGAATCAATGGGGCTTCGCGCCGATCATGGCCACGGGCGTCAATGCCGCCACCCTCCACTATGAGAAAAACGAATGCCGGACCAAAGCCGGCGAGCTTGTCCTTATGGACGTTGGCGCTTCCTGCAATGGCTACAGCGCCGACATCACACGCTGTTTCCCGATCGGCAAGAGTTTCAGCCCCCGCCAGAAACAGATCTACTCCCTCGTGCTCGAGACCCAGAAAATGATCATCGCCATGATCAAGCCAGGCGTCACGCTCGGTCAGTTGCAAACCGCCACACGGGAAAATCTGGCACAGGGGCTCATCGGCCTCGGCTTGATCCAAAAGGCTGAGGAAGTCGGCAAGTATTACATGCATGGCGTAAGCCACTTCCTGGGCATGGACACTCATGACCTGGGCGGACGCGAAGCAGAGCTGGAAGCGGGAAACGTGATCACGGTGGAGCCGGGGATCTATATCCCGGAGGAAAAGCTGGGTGTCAGGATCGAAGATGACGTACTGGTCACCAAACGCGGCCATCAGGTCCTTTCAGCCAAAATTCCCAAGGAAATCGGCGAGATCGAAAAGATCCGCCGCGACGCGCTGAAAGCATGAGCAGCATAGCGATCTACCCGGGAACCTTCGATCCCATCACCCTCGGCCACATCAACATCCTGGAAAAGGCGGCCCGCCTCTTTGACAGCGTCATCCTCGCCGTCGCCGACTATACTGGAAAACAAAACATCTTCAGCCTCGAGGAACGGCACGCGCTATGCCAGGAATCGACCCGCCACATACCCAATGTGGAAGTCCTCACTTTCAGCGGATTGGTGGT
>JAHYIU010000102.1 GCA_019429425.1 Candidatus Syntrophosphaera sp. | reverse complement strand
TGCAAGCCGATCTGGAACTGATGCGGATCCCCTATGAGGTCAATCCCCGCATCGTGCGCGGACTGGATTATTACACGAATACGGCCTTCGAGATCGTCGCCGACGGCCTCGGCGCCCAGAATTCCCTCGCCGGAGGGGGGCGCTACAACGGCCTGATCGAGCAATTCGGCGGCAAAAGCATCCCCGCGATCGGCTTCGCCGGCGGTTTCGAACGCCTGCTTCTGGCGCTGGAAGAGGAGAAGGTCGACCTCGGCCCTGCCCCGCGGCCCGACGCCTGGCTCATCGTTATGGGGGAAGAGGCACGCCGGCTGGCCCTGCCATATCTGAACGCCCTTAGAGTGGCAGGGATCAACACCGGATTCGACCCCGACAAAGCCTCCTTCAAGGCCCAGCTCAAGGCCGCGGACAACAGCCAGGCCCGCTTCGCCCTCATCGTCGGGGAAGACGAGGTTTCCTCCCAAACCATCGTGCTCAAGAACCTCCAGACCGGGGCCCAGCAAAGCCTGCCACTCGAACCCTTCGCCGCCGTCATCGCCGCCCTCACTTCCTGACCGGCCCAGCCCGAAAATCTCTTGGTGTTTTGTGAACCATTGGGGGACAGTAAGTTATGGTGACCAAACCCCCAAAACACCTCAAAGCCCCAAAGGCCTGGGGCTTTGCGACCTATTGTGGCACAGTCACTTAAGTGTCAAAACCCCAAAAAAATGGTCTTTAAGACCCCCTCCGGAGATTGGGGATCCTGGCAGCAGGATATGAGGCTCTCTTTCAAATCGAGTGGGTGATTGGCGCGTCAAATCCGGATTGAACAAGCAGCGGGTTGCCGATCTTGAGAATCGGCAAAGGCAGCACGGCTGCCTTCAGAAGCGGTCAGCAGACCGCTGTGGCAAATCGGAATTTGCCACCCCTTCTCTCCCCTGATGAAAACCTGACCCACTCAGTTTGAAAGTGAGCCGGATATGATCCGGGATTCGGGGTGACCGTTCCTGTGGGGAGGAATGCAGGATATAGGTCTGGATAATATATAAAGTATATATAAAAATAATACTATATAATAATATAATACATATAACTATATGCTATATATAGATATAGATTATAGAATGTTAGTCAAACCGCTCCAAGACCGGGCGGGGGTATTAGAAGCCCATTTTTTTGCTGTTTTGACAGCTAACCCATTGTCCCACAATAGGTCGCAAAGCACCAGGCCTTTGGGGCTTTGAGGTGTTTTGGGGGTTTGGACAGCCTAACTGATTGTGGCGCAATAAGTCTCAAAACCCCAGGCCATTTTGAGCCCCTCCTTGTTTTGTGGTTTGGCGTTTGGTTCTGAGACTTTGTCCACCTTCGTTCCGCATTTTTTCTCCCTTGTCGCCCTCTTCCCTGACTCACTTGTCGCTCATTCACCTCCCCCTGAGTACCCGCCTGTTCAGCGGGTGCTTGGCGGGAGGCAGCTAAGTGGCTAACGGGCTGGATATTAGGGAGAAAGGGGTTGTTTTTTCAACCGAATGGACGGATTTCCGGATTGGACGGATGAAGAGGCGCCAGCCTCCCTTTTCCTCTTTTGCCCTCTTTCCCCTTTCATCCCTTTTTCCTCGCGCAAATAATGGAAAAGCCCGGAGCCGAAACCACGGGCTGCTCATATATCTCCGTTTTGCTGCGGTTTACATTCAGATAAATTTTTGGATCTTGCCTTCGATCAGCTCCCTGATCTCGTTCATGCGGGCTGCGGATTCGGCCTCGAAGCGGGTTACGAGCACGGGTGTTGTATTGGAGGCGCGGACCAGTCCCCAGCCGTCGGGGAAGGTGATGCGGGCTCCGTCGATGTCGTTCACGTCGTAGCCCTCGGCCTTGAATTCCGCGCAGACTTTGGCCACGATCCCGAACTTCTTGTCGTCGGCGCATTGGATGTGGAGTTCGGGGGTGTTGAACATTTTGGGCTGGTCGGCCAGATAGCTGCTGACGGGCTCCGGGGTTTGAGAAACGATCTCGATGAAGCGGCAGGCGGCGTAGGTGGCGTCATCAAAGCCCAGATAGCGATCAGCAAGGAAGACGTGGCCGCTCATTTCGCCGGCGAATTCCACCCCCAACTCCTTCATCCTCATCTTGATGTTGGCGTGGCCGGTCTTATACATGATCCCGATCCCGCCGCGCTTGCGGATGTCGTCGTAGAGGTTTTTGGAGCATTTGACGTCGGCGATGATGCTTTTTCCGGGGTTGTGCTTCAGATAATCGCGGGCGAGGATGTTCAGGATCTGGTCGCCGAAGAGCATTTTTCCCTTTTCGTCCACGACCCCGAGGCGGTCTCCGTCCCCGTCCAGACCGATGCCGAGCTCATATTCGGCTGCGACCACAGCGCCGGAAAGGTCGGCCATGTATTTTTCGATCGTGGGGTCGGGATGGTGGTTGGGGAAAGTCCCGTCGGGCTCGCAATACATTTCTATGACCTCGCAGCCGAGGCGGAGCAGGATCTGGGGCAGATAGGGTCCGCCCATGCCGTTGCCGCCGTCCACGATCACCTTTACAGGCCGCTCCAACTTGATGTTAGCGGCGATGTAATCGATATAGTCCGCGTTGATGGAATCGTCTTTGGCATAGGACCCGGCGCCGGTTTCGAATTCGCCGGCCAGGATGATCTGCAGCACCTTCTGGAGTTCCTCCGCGTAGACTGAAGCCAGGCCCAGATTGAGCTTGCAGCCGTTGTACTGGGAAGGGTTGTGGCTGGCGGTGACCATCGCGCCGCCGTCTGTTTTCAGCTTCCAGATGGCGTAGTAGAGCACGGGGGTGGCCACCAGGCCGAGGTCGATGATGTCGCAGCCGGTTTCGCGCGCGCCTTTGATGAAAGCGCTCATCAATTCGGGAGTTGAGGGGCGGGCGTCGCCTCCCAGGGCGATGGTTTTGAGGCCTTTGCGGCGCAGATAGGTGCCGAAGCCTTTTCCGATCAGGTGGTAGGATTCTTCGTTCAGGTCTTCGCCCACGATGCCGCGGATGTCGTATTGCCTGAAAACTTGTGCTTTGATCATGGTTTACCTCTTTATTGGGTTGAAATTATATCTGCCAAAACGGGCCGGATCAGGTTCAGGGACCGGGCGCGGTGGGAGTTCTCGTTCTTTTCGGGATCGCTCATTTGGGCGTAGGTCCGCTCCGAGGCTTCCGGCTGGAAGATGGAGTCGTAGCCAAAGCCATTGGCGCCGTTTTCCTCTGTGGTGATCGAGCCGGGCATGATTCCCTCTTTGATCGCGATGATGCCGTCGGGAGCCGCCAAAGCCACACAGGTGCGGAATTCCGCCCGCCGGTCGCTTTCGCCCAGGAGCAGGCGCAGGGCTTTGTCCCGGTTATCTTTGTAGCTGCAATGTTCTCCGGCAAAACGCGCCGCCTTCACTCCCGGCTCGCCGTCCAGGGCCTCGATGAAGAAGCCGGTGTCGTCCGCGAGGCAGATCAGACCTGTTTGCCGTGAGGCCTCCAAAGCCTTTTTCATGGCGTTTCCGGCGATGGTGTCCCGGTCCTCGAGGGTGGGCGGAAGCTGGGGAAAATCCAGCAGGGAAAGCAGTTCCACCTCGAGGCCGGAAAGCAGTTCAGCGATCTCGCGGACCTTGTCCGGATTGTTGGAGGCGATCAGCAGTTTGAACATGGTCAGATATGCAGCCACCTGCGGATGCGCTTCATGATGTTCTTGTCCACGAATTTGTCCGCGGTGGCGGTGATCTTCTGCATCCATTGGAGGATGTCGCCCTCGCCGCTCCAGTTGTCCTCCAAAACCTTGGGATCGGTCTCGTTGAGCAGCAGATTCAGGCCCATCACCACGAGCACGAGGTCGTCCACATGGCCGATCACGGGGATGAAATCGGGAATGATGTCCAGAGGCATCATCACATAGGCGATCACGCCGCCCAGCATGAGTTTGTGCTTGTTGGGCACACGCTTGTCCAAAGCGACGCGGCAGAGCAGGATGAAGAAATCGGGCAACAGGAACAGGTATTCTCCAACCTTGTTCGCCCGGGGCCCCATCTTGGCGTCCGTCCAGCCCTTGGCCTTGCGGCGCAGGTTCTCGTAGAATTTCAGCTTGGCCTCGTCGATGTCGACGATGCGTTCTTTGAGTTTTTCCTGCTCGTCGGCAGGGATCTCGCGTCCTTCAAAAATGTCTTCGTTCATAAACACCTCTGAATTCCATTATTTGGAAGCTTGAGAAAACAGTCAATGATTTTTTGGCAGGGGAGGGGAAAGGGAGGCCCAAAAAACGCCGGAGCGGTGAGGCCCCGGCGCTTGGTTATTCAATTATATTGCTGGTTTAGCGGACCGCTGCCATGGCCGCGGCGAGGCGGGCGATGGGAACGCGGTAGGGTGAGCAGCTCACGTAGTTCATCCCGACGCGGTGGCAGAATTCCACGGAATTGGGCTCTCCGCCGTGCTCTCCGCAGATTCCGACCTTGAGGTCGGGCCTGGTTTGGCGGCCGCGTTCGGTCCCCATTTGCACCAATTGCCCCACTCCTTCCTGGTCGAGGATCTGGAAAGGATCGTGCTTGAGCAGGTTTTTGGCGAGGTAGATGGGGAGGAAAACCCCGGCGTCGTCGCGCGAATAGCCGAAGGTCATCTGGGTGAGGTCGTTGGTGCCGAAGCTGAAGAACTCGGCTGTTTCGGCGATCTTGTCCGCTGTGAGTGCGGCGCGGGGGATCTCGATCATCGTTCCCACGAGGTATTCGACCCTGGATCCCTTTTCCGCGAAGACCTTTTCCGCGGTGGCGCGGATGATGTCTTCCTGAAGCTTGTATTCAGCCTGGGTGCCGGTGAGCGGGACCATGATCTCGGGGATGGCCTTCACGCCTTTGGCCTGGACGTTGAGGGCGGCCTCGATGATAGCCCGGGCCTGCATTTCGGTGATCTCCGGATAGGTGTTTCCCAAACGGCAGCCGCGATGGCCGAGCATGGGATTGAACTCATGCAGGGAATTGACGCGGTCCCTCACTTTTTGCAGGGGCAGGCCAAGCTCGTCGGCGATCTCCTGCTGCTGCTTTTCCTCGTGGGGCACAAACTCGTGCAGGGGCGGGTCCAAAAGGCGGACGGTGACTGGGAATCCGTCCATGGCGGTGAAGATGCCTTCGAAATCAGCGCGCTGGATGGGCAGGAGCTTGTCCAAACCCTTTCTGCGGCCGGCCTCGTCGTCCGCGAGGATCATTTCGCGCATGGCCTTGATGCGGTCGCCTTCAAAGAACATGTGTTCGGTGCGGCAGAGTCCGATGCCCTTGGCGCCGAAAGCGCGGGCCACCGTGGCGTCCTTGGGAGTGTCGGCATTGGTGCGGACGTACATGCGGGTGTGCTTTTCCGCCAGGTCCATGATGGCGCTGAAATCGCCGCTCATTTCAGGATCGACGGTATCGATCTTGCCTTCCAAAACCTGGCCGGTACTGCCGTTGAGGGAGATCCAGTCTCCTTCTTTGAGCACTTTTCCGGCCACGCTCAGGGTACGGTTCTTATAGTCAATGACGATGGATCCGGCCCCGGCCACGCAGCATTTGCCCATGCCGCGGGCCACGACGGCAGCGTGGGAGGTCATTCCGCCGCGGGCGGTGAGTATGCCTTTGGCCACGTTCATGCCGCGCAGGTCCTCAGGCGAGGTTTCGATGCGGCAGAGGATGACCTTTTTGCCCTCGGCAGCCCAGGCTTCGGCGTCGTCGGCAAAGAAGACGATCTGGCCTGTGGCGGCGCCAGGTGAGGCGGGAAGGCCCTTGGCGAGGATGGTCGCCCTGGCCAGCCCGTCCTTGGAAAATACGGGATGGAGCAGCTCGTCCAGCTTGTTCGGCTCCATGCGCAGGAGGGCTGTCTTCTCGTCGATGAGGCCCTCGCGGATCATGTCCATGGCCACTTTGACCATGGCAAAGCCTGTGCGTTTGCCGTTGCGGGTCTGCAGCATCCAGAGCTTACCTTCCTGGATGGTGAATTCGATGTCCTGCATGTCCTTGGCGTGGCGTTCCAGCTTGTTTTGGGTGGCAAAAAGTTCCTGGTAGACCTCGGGCATGGCTTCTTCCAGGGATGGGTATCTGGCGGCGCGCTCCTCTTCGGAAACTCCGGCCAACGCGGCCCAGCGCTGGGATCCGGTCTTAGTGATCTGCTGCGGCGTGCGGATGCCTGCCACCACGTCTTCGCCCTGTGCGTTGATCAGATATTCGCCGTTGAACAGGTTTTCGCCGGTGGCGGCGTCACGCGTGAAGGCAACCCCGGTGGCGCTGGTTTTGCCCATATTGCCGAAAACCATGGCCTGGACGTTGACGGCGGTGCCCCAATCATCCGGGATGCCGTGCAGCTGGCGGTAAAACACCGCGCGGTCGTTATTCCAACTGTTGAACACGGCGAAGACCGAGCCCCAAAGCTGTTCCCAGGGATCATCGGGAAAATCGTGGCCGGTGTTGTCTTTCACGGCTTTCTTGAAGCGGGCCACCAATTCCTTGAGGTCATTGGCGTTTAGATCCAGGTCGTCTCTGACGCCCCTTTCCTTCTTCATTGCGTGGATGATCACCTCAAAGGGATCTTCCTCTTCCTTGCTGACGGGCTTGAGGCCCAGCACCACGTCGCCGTACATTTGCACGAAGCGGCGATAGCTGTCCCAGGCAAAGCGTTCGTTTCCGGTTTTCTTGATGATACCCTGGATGGCGACATCGTTCATGCCCAGGTTCAGGATGGTGTCCATCATGCCCGGCATCGAGGCGCGGGCGCCGCTGCGGACCGAGACCAGCAGGGGATTTTCGTTCGAGCCGAACTGCATGTTGGTCAGTTCTTCGATATGCTTGACCGCCACTTTCATCTCGTCGATGAGAAGTTCGCGCATTTTGTCCTCACCGTGTTGGGTGAATTCGATGCAGGCTTCGGTGGTGATCGTGAATCCCGGGGGGACGGGCACGCCGATGAGATTCATCTCAGCGAGATTGGCGCCCTTGCCGCCCAGGAGGTTTTTAAGCTCGGCCTTACCTTCGGCGCTTCCGTTGCCGAACAGGTAAACACGTTTAATTTCAGGCATTTATCCTCCATAATGGAATTATTTTCTTGTCTTTAACCAACATTTTCAAGAGAGATTTTTGTCAATAGCAAATTGGCGGAGGGCGAATCGTCATGAGGAAAGGGAATGCTCATTTTTGCTTTGCTGAGGATGTTCTTTCACCGTTTCCGATGGCTCCAGCCCTTCGCCCTTTCTGCGTGAGAGGGACATCCGGCAGACCAATACGGGACCACCAGCCATTTATGGCTGTTGGCTTGCCAATGCCCGGCCTGCGGATGGCCTAAAGCAAGGAGGGCAGGATGGGGGAGGCTCAATCGAGCCGGATCAGCCTGCTGTTCAGAGTGATCTGTCCGCTTTGGAGCCGAAACAGGTAGATGCCCGGCGAGACTTTCCTGCCCCTGGAGTCCATGCCAGTCC
>JAHYIU010000101.1 GCA_019429425.1 Candidatus Syntrophosphaera sp. | reverse complement strand
GTATGTTGACGGTCGCCCCCGGCTGTTCGATGCGCAGGGCGAGGCTGCCGAGGTCGAGGAAGCCAACGCTGAGATGGGAGTCGGGATCGTCGTCAAACTCGTTTTTAATGGTCAGTTTGCCGTCGCCGATGAAACAGGTGAAGTTTTCGATGGATACGTCGTTATCCAGGATGCTGGCGCTGATATTGAGGTCGCGGATCGGTTCCGGCTGGTCTTTGAGGTAGATCCTGGCGTCCTTGATGTCCAACGCCCCGCTCTTCATGATGAACTGGCCTTCAAAGGTGGAGATGCCGCAGTTGAGGTCGGCCTTGCCCCTGGCCGCTGTGATCATTTCCACGTTTTCGGTGAGCCAATCGAAGAAGTCCCCCTCGATCTCGAGATCGAGGACGCTGTTACCGTCGTAGAAGGTGTTGTTGGCCAGATTGTAATCGATGGCTCCGGAACCTTTCACACTGCCGAACTGGGGAGCGCGGACAGAAAGGGTGTCCACGACCAGCAGGGTTTTGGTTTGGGAGACGCGGATCAGAATGTCATCCAGGTCCACCACGTCGGGAATGGAGATGTGGGGCGATGAAACGCGGGCGTCAAAGCTGATATCCATTTCCGGGCTGAAAGCGTTTTCCACATAGAATCCCAGGACCGCGTCGATCGCTCCATCGGCCAAGGCTGAATACATCAGATCTCCGGTACCAAGCCCATTCGTGATCGCCTGTAACCGTAAATCCGGATTATCCTCCAGGCTGACCGTTCCTGTGAGGTCGATCAGGCGCCGGTACTGGTTGTTGATGCCGCCGCTGATCTCCACCTGTTCCGGATAGCCGTTTAGGTTCAGCACCCCCGAGAGCGTCCTGAGGCCGGGTATTTTGAATTCCTCAATCTCGAGTTCTGCGTTGATGACGCGCGAGCCTTCCCTGTTGTAATGGGCATTCAGCTTCACTCCAGCGATCTCCGGCAGTGCCAGTTCTGGAAAATAGGCGGCAACCGTTTCAATGTCCAGGTCCCTAAGGTTGAGGTCAAAGGCCAGGCCGCGCAGGTCGCCCAGGTTCCCCAGATCGGCATATCCACTCAGAAAGAGCTTGTCGTTCAGCCTCAGGGTATGCAGGGTCAGTATTTGCTCCTGGAGTTCGGCGATCAGTTCCAGGTCCAGCGGAACGCCGTTGAGGGTGGCTTCCGAGCTTTCCAGGATCGCCATGCCCTTATGGGAATCAAGGTCGTAGGAGGCGATCAGGTCCAAGCCGGCACTGAGGTCCAGGCTACCGTTCAAAACAAGGTCAAGCTGGGTGGAAAGCACGGCTTTGTTTCCAGAGAGGAAGGACGATATCCGGCCTTTGATTACGGGGTCGTAGGGCCGCAGGGATTCCAGCGGATAGATGTCCATCAGGGCCAGGGTGTTGAAATCTGCTTCCAGCAGGAGGCTGCGGTCAAGAATGTCTCCGATCAGACTGAGGTGGGTGCCGTCCGGGGAATCGAGCTCGAGATCAACATAGTAGTTCAGGACCTCACCCTGGCGGCCGGGGAAAAGATCAGCATGGCCGGATACCGATTCCAGGTTGAGCTTGCCCTGGGCGACAGATAGATTCAGGATCCTGGCCTTGACCTCGGGCAGCTTTTCATAGAAGGCAAGATCAATTTCCATGGCGGCGTTGATCTTCAGCTCCTCCACGGCCAGGCTGACCGGCGCTATGTCCAGGAAGGCTGAAATAGTGCCGGCTGGGGTGAAATAGGTCCCGCTGACTCTGATGGACTGGTTTTCCCAGATGGCGTCGTCCATGGCAAAGCTGAGAATCTCGTCCTCATAAGAGGCGGCGAGCTCAAGGTTGCGGGCGCTCTGAGGGCCGTAGGAGATCTCGTCCGAACTGGCGGCCAGACGCAAAACGGGGTCATCAATGCTTCCCCGCGCCTGCAGTTTGGCCGCGACCATGCCCCTGAGCTGGGGATCGAGCATGGCCAGGTCGAGCTCAAGATCAAGTTCGCTGGGGTCGAAAACGATCTTTCTCTGCAAACCGGACAGGCTTAGCCTGCCGCCTACAAAGCTGGTCCCAAGGCTGCTCTGGGCAAGGTCGGCCGCCAGTTTGTCCCCGTCGGATTCCGCCGTGAGCAGAGGAATGTGCAGCGGATATTGGGAAAACAGCAGGGCCTTGGTGTTCCAGAGGATCGCCTTGCCGTTCAGTTCCAGATCGGCGTATTTTTCCTTTTGGAAAACGTCTGCGACCAGATTGACCTCCGAGCTCAGATCAAGCACCTGGGGATGGCTGGCGAACAGGGGAATGTAGTTGCTGATCTCCACCCGGCCCCCACGCAAATAACCGTTGTCAAGGATCCCGGTGGCGTGGAGGGTCCCCTTGTTGGCGGTGACGGCAGTGAGGGTGATATTGGAAACTTTGGCGTTGAGGATGGAGATGTTCACCTGTTCAAGCTCTTCGCGCACTCTGAGCATGCCCGGTTCGATTATCTCGACGGGGGTGTTCACTTCGATCCTGAAGCGGGAATCGGTGACTTTCAGGTTGTTGAAGATCCTGGTCAGGTCTGGGATCTCCAGCTTTTTACGCGGTTTTTTGGGGCCCGGTTTGGGGATGACCAAGACGGTCACTTCACCCTGCACGATCTCCGTATGGTCGAGGATGTTGTTTAGCCTGAAGCCGGAAAAGATGAATTTGAGTAAGTTGAAACGAGCCCTGGCGCTGTCGATCCTGAACCCGAAAGAGCTGTCCGCGGCGGCGTAAGTGATGCCCTCAGCGAAAATCTGCTGGTCGCTGATGCTGAAATCCCTTATCTGAAATTCACCCTTGAGCGCCTTACCAGCCTCCCTTTCGATGATGCCCTTCACTCTTCCCTGCACATTAAAGGCGTACCAGGAGATGAAAAACACGGTGTTGATAACCAGGAGGATCAGGATCAGGGTCAGAAATTTGCGTGGGCGTCTCATGGCTTAGATCAGCTTTCCGTCCCTGAGCTCATAGGTTTTGGGGCTTTGTTTGGCCAATTCGCTGTCGTGGGTGACGATAACGAAGGTCTGCTGGAAGTCCCGGTTCAAGCGGCGGATCAATTCCCAAACCTCCGCGCTGTGCTGGGGGTCGAGGTTTCCGGTGGGCTCATCGGCGAGGATGATGCGCGGACGGTTGATCAGAGCCCGGGCCAGGGCCAGGCGCTGTTGCTCCCCGCCGCTGAGTTGATTGGGATAATGGCGGGCCCGTTCGGCCAGCCCCAAATTCTCCAAAAGCTCAGCGGAACGTTCCAGGGCAGCGTTTTTGGGCGAACCGGCGATGAGCATCGGGAGGGCGACGTTCTCGCGCGCGTTCAGGTCTTCGAGCAGATAGTGGAACTGAAAGACGAAGCCGATCTCGCGGTTGCGTATGCCGTGGGCTTTGGGATGGCGTGCTGAGACCTCAGTGCCGTTGATGCAGACCCTGCCTTGATCAGGGTCGTCAAGCAGGCCCAGGATGTGAAGCAGAGTGCTTTTTCCGCAGCCGGACTTGCCTGTGATGCAGACCAGTTCTCCGCTTTCCACTTCCAGGCTGGCATCGCGCAGCACGCGGATGTCCTGGCCTTTGTCGGCATAGGTTTTATACAGCGAGTATCCGGCAAGGCAGATCAATTCTCACCTCCTCAGGTATTGCGCAACAGATCGATTACCTGCATCTGGTCGATCCTGCGCAGGGGGATGCGGATGCAGAGCAAGACCAGGATGCCTGCAACGGCGAAGGTCAGGGCCTGGTTGAACGGTGAAACGAAAAGCTCCAGCCGGTCGATGAAATAAACGTCGCCCTTGAGGCGGTAGAAATTTTGCTTCACCACCAGCCAGGAAAGCAACCAGCCGAAAAGCTGGCCCAGAATGATGGAGGCCAGGCAGACGAGCGTCAGCTGGTGGCCCAGGATGTTCCTGACCGTTGCCGGTCCGGCGCCAAGGGCCTTGAGGACGGCGATCTCGTTCTTTTTGTCATAGATGAGGGTGAGCACGCTGCTGATCACATTTATTCCCGCGATGAGGACCAGAAAACTGAAGATGATGAAGATCAGCCATTTTTGCATCCTGACCAGGCGCAGCAGGGTGGTGTTGGCCACCGGGGCGGCATACAGGCTTCGGTCCAGCTCTTGTTCCCAGGCGGCGGCATAACGGGAGGCTTCATCCAGATACGCGCCCTTCAGCCTGACCTCGATGCCGCTGACGCCCAGGCTGATCCCCAGGATGGAACGGGCGTCCTCCATGCCGCTGATGATCAGGGTGCGGTCATATTCGTAATAGCCCGATCTATAGAGCCCCGCGATCACAAAGCTGTGCTGGTTGGGATACATGCCCAGGGGCGTGATGCGATCGAGGCGGGGATAGACGACGCTCAATGTGTCGCCGAGCGATAGGCCCAGTTCCCTGGCCAGATAATGGCCTACGACGACCTCGCCGGATTGGGGCCTGGCCGAGCCTTCACTGATGTATTTGGATATGCTTTCCTGGCCGGCGGGGCCAGCTTCATAGGCGCGCAGGACGCTTCCGCGCACCCTGTCCCCTTTGTAGGCCATCAGGCTGAAGGACAGGACGGGGCTTGAAGAGGCGACCTCCGGACGGCCTTCAAGCCAGGCCACGGTTTGGGAAACAGTGGCCGGACCGAGGTATCCGCCCCCGACGTCCTGGATCCGGACATGGGGAAATGAATCCAGCAAAACCTCTTTGAGGGCCCGTTCATAGCCTTCAAAAAGGTTCAGCGCGGCGGAAAGGATCCCCACCGAAAGGATGATCCCCAGCACCATGAAAACAAAGCTGAAACGCAGCAGATTGCGTCCCGGAGCGTTGATGTAGCGCTCCAGGAAAAGTTTTTCCGCGGGGTTCACTGGCTTTGGCCCTCTCCCGGAGGAAGATTGACGGTTTTTTCCACGGACACCGGCAGTTTCTGCAGCGGCGAGATGCGATTGATGATAAGTTCGGAGATCAGGCCCAAGGAGATGAACTGCAGCCCGCCCAGGATCATCGTGATGCCCAGAAACAGCGGGATGCGGTTCGTGACCGGCTGATAGTAGAAGATCTTCAGGACGGCCATGTAGACGATGATGGCGGTGCCCAGGAGCGCTGAGATCAGGCCGATCCTGCCAAAGAGGTAAAGCGGGCTCTTGATGTAGGTGGTCACCATCTTGACGGTCAGCAGGTCGAAGAATCCCCGCAAATAGCGTTCCAGGCCATATTTGGAGCGGCCAAAGAGGCGTTTGCGGTGTTCGACGGGGATCTCTGCTATCCGAAAGCCCAGGGCATTGGCCAAAGCAGGGATGTAGCGGTGCATTTCGCCATAGAGGTGCAGTTCTTTCACCAGCTCTCGGCGATAGGCTTTGAAGCCGCAATTGTAGTCCTTGAGCTTGAGCCTGAATGTGAGGGCGGTGACAAAGTTGAAGAAGCGGGAGGGGATGACCTTGTGCAGGGGATCGCGCCGTTTCTGCTTCCAGCCTGAGACCAGGTCCCAGCCTTCGTCGAGCTTGGCCAGGAATTTGGGGATCTCCGCTGGGTTATCCTGCAGATCGGCGTCCAGTGTGAAGACGACCTCCCCACGGGCGAGATCGAAGCCATATTGCAGGGCCGCGGCCTTGCCAAAATTGCGGCGGAACTTGACGATCCGGATATCAGGGTCAGCTTGGGCGAGTTCGGCCATGACGGGAAAACTCTGGTCGCGGCTGCCGTCATCAATGAAGATGATCTCATGGCCGTGAGAGCCGCAACTGGCGATGATCTCAGAGCACAACTGGCGTAGGGAGTCCTGTTCGTTGAGAACCGGAATTACGAATGATAGCAACATGTTCAGTCCTGTCAGATGAATACTTTGGTGATGGTCATCGCAAGCGCCGCCGCCAGGGGCATTTCCACATTGTCGTCCACGGGCAGGTTGCTCAGTTCAGCCAGGGTGGCGGCCCCGGCTCCGGTGAAGGCGATCAGGGGATGTTCCGCGTAGATCAGCCCGAAGATGAAACAGACGGCGAAGCAGGCTATGCTGCCCTCCAGGGATTTGTTGCTGTGCGCGAATTTCCGTTTGCCGAAATTAATGCCCACCATAGCCGCGAAGGTGTCTCCCAATGAAAGGAAGGCCATGGCGCAAAAAGCGATGTTCGGCTCGAAAAAGGCCACGCAGATCACGGCGGCAAAGAGCAGATAGGTGGCGCCGGTGAAGTCCCTCAGTTCGTGCTTGCGCAGGACCAGGCCAAACATCCACCAGAAGGTCTTGCGAAAGCCTTTCTGCCAAAAACGGTGGAATTCCACAATTAGCATGATAATGAAGGCGGCAAGGATTATATAGAACATCAGCTTCCGGTTGAACCCCAGGACATAACGGTATCCGAAAGGGATGATCAGAGAGCTGAGGTGGATGCTCTTGCGCAGGGTTTCCTTGAGTAGCAGCATGGCCTGTCCCAGCCTCAGCCGGTCATCTTGCTCCCGTGCAAAGCGATGATCCGCAACGTGTTGGGGGCCTTCCAGTTGATCAGCACGTCACTCTGCCTTCCCGGGGGCAGGGGATGGCTGTTGTGCTCGATGGTAAACAGAGGCAGCAGTTCTTCCGGCGTGACGTTCTGCAGCAGGAGGCGCGGTTCGGGATTTTGTTGCCCGAAAGGCAGCAGCAGTTCCAGGTGCTTCCAGTTTTCCCGGTTCAAACCGGCCAGGCTGAGGATCGCGTCCGGATCAGCGTCGATTTCTGGGGCCGCGTTGGCAAGTTTCTCGTTGAGAAAGTGGTTGTAGCATTCGAGGAATCCGTCGTATTTCTCGGGCTCGAGGGTGAAACCAGCCGCCTTGACGTGTCCGCCGAATTGCTTCAGATGCTCTTTGCAGAATGTAAAGGCCTCCACCATGTTGAATCCCTCGCCGCAACGGCCTTCGCAGACGATATCGCCATTGTGGGTCTTGAGCATTAGCGTGGGGATGCTGAGCTTGCCCAGGATATAGGTGGCTGCGGTTCCCAGCAGCGCATAGGGGATCACGTCTTCGTCGTCAAAATAGATGTAGGTATTGCTGTCGAAGCCCGACGAGATGGTGTCCAAAAAGCTGAAGACCCTGTTCAGTTCTGATTCCCATCTTTTTTTCTGGGATTCCATGTTTTGGAACAGGCCGGCTTTGGCCTCGCCCATTTGCAGCAGGAAGCGCATGGCCGTGTGTTGGCCGTTCTCCTCTCTGCCGTTGGCGATCAGGCGCGCGGTGTTTTGGATGAAATTGAAGATGTCCATGTCGCCGTCGATGCGGTTGTAATTGCGAAGGAGAAAATCTACGCTGGGATCCTCCAGTTCAGGCCAATTTTCGATCACATGCCGGACCAGGACCCTGTTCAGGCCTGTCATCGGCACCTTGTCCGCCACGGAGCCCACCGCGGTCCAGAAATACGCGGAAAGCGGTACCGGATGCCCCAGGATCCTGCCCAAATAGCGGATGAACATCAGGGTTACGCCCACCCCGGCCAATGATTTATAGGGATATTTGCACTCGGGCAGCTGCGGATTGACGATGCTGTGGGCCCCCGGAAGCTGCTCCGGCTGCACCAGATGGTGGTCGGTGATGATGGTCTCACAACCCATCAGGTTTAGTTTCTCAACTCCCGCGTGGCTGGCAATGCCGTTATCCACCGTGATCACCAGCTTATAGCCGCCCTTGCGCACATAATCCACGAAGTCCTGCTGGATCCCGTGGGAGGCAAGGTTGCGGTTGGGAATGTAGTAGTTATGCTTCTGGTAGCCGCAGGTGTTGAAGAATTGATAGAGGATGTAGGTGCTGGTAATCCCGTCCGGATCGTCGTGGCCAAAGATCACCAGGGGCTCGTTCCTGAA
>JAHYIU010000100.1 GCA_019429425.1 Candidatus Syntrophosphaera sp. | reverse complement strand
AAGGCGCGTTTGACCAAAGCCTGGCAATCGTCGAACTTGCCGTCTATGGAAATAATGCGGACATTTTTGCCCAGGGTGGTCATTTGTTTGCGCTGCCGGGGCGTGACCTCCTTTTCGGGATAGAGGACCACGACCTGGATGTTGTCCAGCCCGTAGAAGGCGTTGGCGATCGCGCTGCCGGTGTCGCCGGAAGTGGCGGTGAGGATGAGCAGGTTCTCTTTGTCCTGGGCGAGGAAATACTGCATCAGCCTGCCCATCAGGCGGGCGGCAAAATCCTTGAAAGAAGCCGTCGGCCCCTGGTCCAGGCGCATCAGATGGCGCGAACCCTCCACCCGTTCCAGGGGTACGTCGTAGTTGTAGGCTTCTTCGGCGAGGCGAAGCAGGTCCGCGTCCGGGATCTCCTCGTGGAGATACTTTCGGGCGATGGTGAATGCGATCATGGGGTAGGGCAGGTCGCTCAAGGAGGCGATCTCGTCCTGGGAGAGCTTTGGGATCGCGACCGGCATGTAGAGTCCGCCGTCGTCGGCCAGACCCTTCAGCAGGGCCTGTTTGAATGTTACCTGGCGGGCTTTGAGGTTGGTCGAATAATACGGCATCTTTGTTCCGGGGATCATTTCCTCAGCCGGGCTGAAGAGGCTCCTCCGGCAGAGTAATCTGGCGCGGAGTGGTCGATTGTCTTGCCATCGAGTGTGGCCAGGGCTTGATCCAGGTCGCGGATCACGTCGTCGGGATGCTCGGCTCCCACGCTCAGGCGGATCAGGTTCATGGGGATGGCGGCAAGTTTGCGCCCTTCCTCGCCTTGTTGGGAGTGGGTGGAGATGGCTGGAATGGTGGCCACGGATTTGATCCTGCCGAGGTCTGTGGCGCGCCAGATGCGGGTCATGCCGTCGAACACCTTGCGGCAGGCTTCCGCTCCGCCCTTCACTTCAAAGGACATCAGATGGCCATAGCGGTTAACCGGCTGCATGTAGTTGGGATCATCCTCGGCGTCCACCAGGAACATGTATTTTTTGGCCAACGGATGCAGGGGGTGAGATTCCAGACCCAGGTAATTTACTTTGTCGATGTGCTTGTGGTTGGCCAGGAATTCCGAGATCCGCATGGTGTTTTGGGACATCGCGTCCATCCTCATGCGCAGGGTGCGGATGTCGTTGATGGCCATTGCGCACTGGAAGGGTGAAAGGTTTGGGCCGTAATCGCGGGCGGGGAGCAGCTTCAGATAGGTGCAAAAGTCTTCCTTGAGGGCGGCGTTGTCGATCTTGGAAGTGATGTTTTTTCTGGCGATGATGGCTCCGGCGATGCCCAATCCACTGCAGGCCAAGGATTTGGTCACGGACTGCACGACGATGTCCGCGCCGAAGGCTAAGGGGCGCATCAGCGCGGGCGTGGCCACGGTGGAATCGACAATAAAGGGAATTCCATATTTATGCGCGAGGTCAGCCACTTTCTTCAGGTCAAAGAAGGCCAGGGTGGGGTTGCTGGGCATTTCGCCATAGAGGAACCGGGTGTTCTCATCGATCAGGGACTCCCATTCGCCGAGGTCGGCTGAATTGATGACCTTGCGCCATTCACAGCGGCTTTCCTGGTCCTTGCGCACGGAAAAGAGTTGATAAGTGCCGCCGTAGACCTGTGAGGTTGCGACGAAATTTATCGGCCGTTCAGGATGGTGGGGATCGGGATGGAGAAACTCTTCAACGGCGGTGCGGATGGCGGACATTCCTGACGTCGTCGCCAGGCAGGATGCTTCCACGCCACTGTGGTATTCCTCCAGAAGCGCCAGAAGCCCTTCCAGGTAATACATGCTGGGGTTGGCGATACGGGAATAACACCAGGTCGGGATCTGATAGCCGAGGCCCAGTTCCATCTCGTCAGAATCACGGTAGGCTTGTGAAGCTGAAAGGTACATCGGCTCCATGATCGAGCCCTGATTGTAATCCAGGGATTCCTGCATCGAGTAGATCCCGTGCACCGCGATGGTGTCGAACCTGCAGTCGCGCATCTGTTTGCGATAGTTGGCGTGCCAATCCATTGCCCGTTTGGCCGCCTCGAGGTAGTGCTTCTTTCCTTCCATGTGGATACTCCTAAAAATTTATTGTTTACACCATCCCAACAGGGATGATATTGTCAACTGATTTTTGGGCCGGCCAGAGAAAGTGCTTGACCTAAAGGACAGCCTCAGATATCTGATTCCCCATCATGTGCGGAATATCAGGAATAATAAGTCTGGAAAACGGCAGCAAGGTTGATACGGTCCTCTTGGCCAGAATGACTCTGGCCGTCAGCCATCGCGGGCCGGATGACGAGGGCTATTTCCTCTGGAACTCCAAAACATGGACTGGCCTGCAGTTCAGCGGGAAGGCCTCATCGGAAGCGGTCAGGAGGCTCCATCCGCAACTTGACCCCGGGCTTAAAACCAATCTGGGTCTGGGCTTCCGGCGCCTGGCCATCCTGGACACAAGCGAGGGCGGGCATCAGCCGATGTACGATCCGGAATTGGGCCTGGCTATCGTCTTCAATGGCGAGATCTACAACTACCTCGAGCTGCGCGATGAGCTGACCCTGGCCGGCTACGCTTTCACAACCGGCTCCGACACCGAGGTCATCCTCAAGGCCTATCACGCTTGGGGCGAAGGCTGTTTGGAACGCTTCAACGGGATCTGGGCCCTGGCGATCTGGGACGGGCGGAAGCTCTTCTGCTCCCGCGACCGCTTTGGCGTTAAACCATTCTACTACTGCGTTCACGACCGCGTTCTCTATTTTGGCTCGGAAATTAAACAACTCCTGCTCACCGGAGTGGACAAAAGCCTCAACGAGCCGATGCTCTGGCGCTCCATGAAGATCAATTCACTGCAGGTTTATGGCGAGGAAACGTTTTGGCGAAACATCAATGCTCTGCCAGCCGGCCACAACCTCATCATCCAGGATGGAAGCATCATCCGAAGCTGCTACCATCGCCTCGATCCGGACACCTTTGGCTCCAGCGGTTTGACTATTACCGACGCGGTCGAAAGATACCGGGATTTGTTCGAAAGGGCGGTGAAACTGCAGCTCCGCTCGGACGTGGAGGTGGGCGCCTGCTTAAGCGGAGGCCTGGATTCCTCAGCCATAGTCTGCGCGGCCTCGAAGCTTGCTGCCAAGCCTCTGCAAACCTTTTCCTCCTTCTTCGCCGAGGTCCCCGCCCTGGACGAAAGGCGCTGGATCGCCGCGGTGGCATCTCAATGCGGCTGTGCATCGCATCTGACCTCGCCGGGAGTGGAGGACGCCCTGGCTTGGTTTGAAGATGCCACCTGGTACAACGATCTGCCTGTGGGAGCCGGATTTGCCGCCCAATACGGAGTGATGAAGCTGGCCCAGCAAAAAGGGATCAAGGTGCTGCTGGATGGACAGGGCAGCGATGAGCTCACGGCCGGCTACAAACACGCCCAATACAGGTATCTGGCCGAACTGCTCCGGAAAGGCGAACTGAAAAACCTGGGGGCCGAGATCGGTGCTTTCTTGAAAACCCAGGGAGCAGGAAAAGGCTTGTCCGGCCTGACGAAGAGCCTGCTCGCGACCCTGTTGCCCGAATCCCGGCTCTACGATCTGGAATTCAAATATCTGCGCTTCGAACCCTTCAACCGCGATTTCACCCAACGCTGCCGGACTTCGCTGAGCGAGGCCATCCTCGCCGGAGTGGCCGATACGAAGGGCGGAAAACTCTCCAATTTCCTTTACAACGCTGTTTATAGCACCTCCCTGCCCACTTTGCTGCATTGGGAGGACCGGATGTCCATGGCCGCCTCGATCGAAAGCCGGGTGCCTTTTTTGGACCACGAACTGGCGGAGCTGGCCTTCTCCCTTCCCTCCCATTACAAGATCAGCCACGCGACGGGCAAACACGTGCACCGCCAGGCCATGCGGGATATCGTGCCCGCGGAGGTCTTTGCCAGACAGGGAAAATCCGTCTTTGGCTCTCCTTTTCACGCTTTGTGGCTGCGCGGAGGCATGCAGAAAGAGGTGGAAGCGATGTTTGCCTCGGCTGAATTCCGCCGCCGCGGGATCTGGGACCTGCCCCGGATTGGCGCTAACTGGCAGAAATACCTGCGGGGCGACGATTCCCAGGCCGAAATGATCTTCAACGTCTTTGCCCTGGAGACCTGGTTCCGCGTCTGGGGCTGAGTTGTGTGCCGTGATAGTGAAACAATCCATAGGATAAAACATTGAGGTATCTCATGAGAATAGCGTTAAAATGCCTGCTGATCGGCCTCGCGCTGATCGGCCTGAGTTCCTGCAAACTCTTCAAGACCCCCACCCTGGAGAAGGTCCACGACGTCAAGGTGCTCTCCATAGATCCGGACAAGACCAATCTGGAAGTGTCCATCAGCGTCAACAATTCCAATTGCTACACGCTGATCCTGAAAGAACTGGAGGTCAATCTGCTGAACAGGACCCGGGAACGGATCGGCTCCGTGGAACTGAAAAAGGCCGTGGAGATCCCCAAAAAGCGCTCCAACGCGCTTGATTTCCATATTTCCCTGGATACCCGGCCCACGGTCAAAATGGTCAACCACTCCGACCAGAAGGTCTTTGTCTACATCTCCGGCGAAGGATCGGGCAAGGTTTTGGGCGTGAGCAAGAAATTCAGCTTCGAAGAGCCTTATGAGATCGACATCAAAGAACAACTGGAAAAGGTGGTCTCCGGATTCAAAGCCGACGGGCAGGACATTTTCCAGATCAAACGCAGCTACGTCAAACAAGTGCGCCTGGCCCAAAGCCAGATCGCGGTGGATTTTCTGATCCTCAATCCCTACGGGCTCCAGTTCAAATTGAAAAGTTTTCCCTCCACCATCTCCATCGGAGGCAGGGAAGCGGGCACGGGGGAGATCTTGCAGCCTCTGGAATTTGACGAAAGGGTCTATTCCCGGGAAGGCAGCATGACCTTCAAGATCAACAACTGGAAGGCCATCGTCAATGCCGTGAAAGGCGCTTTCAAAGGCGAGATCGAATATGAGGTGAACGGCAAGGTGAAGATCGACGCCTATGG
This sequence comes from Candidatus Syntrophosphaera sp., assembly GCA_019429425.1. Taxonomy (NCBI): domain Bacteria; kingdom Pseudomonadati; phylum Candidatus Cloacimonadota; class Cloacimonadia (SeqCode); order Cloacimonadales (SeqCode); family Cloacimonadaceae (SeqCode); genus Candidatus Syntrophosphaera; species Candidatus Syntrophosphaera sp. The sequence continues at coordinate 2,804 of JAHYIU010000100.1, read as the reverse complement.
CCTGGAGATCGACCAGCCCTTCACTTATGGGGACTTGATCTATATCAATGTGAGCGAACTGATCTTCTGACGCGGCCAGTCAGATAACCTGCGCCAATGATGATATCATCCAACACTTCCCGAATCCAGTTGGGAAAGTGTTGGGCGAGGGTGCGGCAAACATTGGATGAAGTCATCTGGAGAAAGGCATGCTGTGTGCGGGTAACTCAGTTCGCTGCCCAGGAACATGGCATTGATTCCGGCACTGATGGATAGATGACGGGATAAAGTAAGCCGCAGGCAAGAAATAGCTTGACGAAAACGGGACTCACAAAAACATTGGCTTATTATAGATAAATCTACTGGAAAATAGCCAAGGAGAAATAATGGTCAAGCTGAGACTGAGAAGGATGGGAGCGAACAACCAGCCTTTTTACCGCATCGTGGCGATGGATTCACGCAAGAGCCGCGACGGGGAATACATTGAGTGCATAGGTTGGTATGATCCCAAGCCCACTCCTTCGAAAATTCAAATAGAAAAAGATCGCGCCCTGTATTGGCTCGGTGTAGGCGCGCAACCCAGCGACACAGTGAGGTCGCTGTTGCGCAAGGCCGGTATCTTGCAGCTCCGGCACGAGCAGAAAATAGAGAAAAGAGCCGAAGCGGAAGCAGTCCGCCCAGAACCCAACGCAGACAACAGCTGAAGAGGTGAACAATGAAGGACCTGATCGAATTCATGGTGAAAGCGCTTGTTGACGATCCCAGTGAGGTTAACATCACCGAGATAGCCGGCGACAAGATCACGCTGTATGAACTACGGGTCGCCAAAAGCGACATCGGCAAGGTGATCGGCAAACGTGGCCGCACAGCCGGGGCGATCCGTACCATCATCAACGCGGTGAGCACGAAACAAGGGAAAAGGGCCGAACTCGAAATCATCGAGTAGATGAAATTTTCTGATCTGACCGGCATCGGCAGGTTAGGCGGACCCGACGGCGAAGGTTTTTATCAGGTTCTGGTCAAGCCACGGTATCGTTCTGTTTTTGCCGCGGCCGAAGATGTTTTTTTGATCTTTAACAGCGATAGAGTGTTTTACGTAACTATCAGTGAAAGAGATATATCCGATCGTAAGATCAGGGTGAAATTCGCCGAGGACGGCATCGCCGAAGAACGTAAGAAGCACCGCGAAGTGATCCTGGCCATTGAAAACCCCAACGCAGGCGGTGAGGACCCGGAGCCGGTCATCGGCTACACGGTGGTTTTTCAAAACCGCGAAGTGGGGAAGGTCACGGACTATTTCCACAACAACGCGCAATACGTTCTGGTGGTGGAAGCCCAAGGCGGAAAAGAGATCCTGATCCCCTGGGTGGATTACTTCGTGGCCGATATCGTTCACGACCCGGGAGTGGTGGTGCTCGTCAACGCGGCCAGCCTGCTCTTTGGGGATTCATGATGAAGATCGAGGTCCTCAGCCTGTTTCCCGGCGCTTTTGCCGGGTTTCTGAAAAGCAGCATGGTGGCGCGGGCGATCGCGCGTAAGGCCTTGGAGGTCCGGATAACGGATTTCCGGAATTATGCCGGCAACAAGCACAACCAGGTCGACGACTACGCCTTTGGCGGGTTTCCCGGCATGGTGATCCAGGCCCAGCCTGTGTATGAATCCCTGAAAGAATTGCTTGATGAATCCTGGGCCCCGGTGGTGTATTTCACGCCCCAGGGCAGGAAACTGGAGCAGCCAGACCTGGAGTATTATGCTGGTTTGCCTCGTGTGATCCTGCTTTGCGGACATTACAAGGAGCTCGACCAACGCCTGCGCGACATCGCGGTTTGCGACGAGCTTTCCCTCGGCGACTACGTCCTCTCCGGAGGCGAGATCCCCGCCATGGCCTTCATTGACGGCGTGGCCAGGCTTCAACCCGGAGTTCTGGGCGACATCAATTCCGCCGGAAGCGATTCGTTCAGCGCAGAACAGGAGGGACTGGGATTTCCTTGCTACACAAGGCCGGAAACCTGGATGGAACAGACCGTTCCGCCCGTCCTCAGGGAAGGGAACCACAAGAAGATTGACCAGTGGGCGAATGACCAGGCGCGGAGGCTCACCCGGACACGGCGTCCGGACCTGAAGAAATGAGCGCGCTCTACGTCGCCCTGGCCCATCATCCAGTCCTGAACAAAGCCAGTCAGACCGTGACGACCTCCATCAGCAACCTCGATATCCACGATATCGCCAGGGCTGCCCTCACCTACGGGGTCAAAGCGTATTACATCATCCACTCCGATCCCGCGCAGAAAAGCCTGCTGGCCAGCATCCGGAACTTTTGGCAAAACGATGATCTGCCCTACAACCCTGACCGCAGCCTGGCCCTGTCCCGGATCAGGCAAAGCGATACGATCGAAACCACTTTGACAGAGATTACAAAGCAGGAAGCGATGCGTCCGCGAGTTATCACAACGACCGCGCGGAACATGCAGAATCAGATATCCTATGGCTATCTGAAGACCTTGACACAACTCGAAAAGCCGATCCTGATCATCTTTGGGACCGGTTACGGATTATGTGATGAAGTTCATCAGTTGGCGGACCACATCCTCCAGCCCGTCCAAGGCTGCGGGGAATACAACCATCTTTCCGTCCGCAGTGCCGTGAGTGTCGTTTTGGACCGCATTTCTTCCGAGTACATATATGGGAGGAACCATGGATATTCTGCACACAGTTGGCAGAGACCAAATCAGAACCGACTTTCCCGACTTTCGCGCAGGCGACACGGTGAAGGTCCATTATAAAATTAAGGAAGGTGGCAAGGAACGCGTTCAGGTGTTCCAGGG
>JAHYIU010000099.1 GCA_019429425.1 Candidatus Syntrophosphaera sp. | reverse complement strand
GCTATACGAAACTCAAGAACCTTAATATGTTGCTTACCCTGGCTCTATACTTCATCTACTCATGTAAAGACATCATAGTGAAGATTGCAGAGGCTTTCCCGAAGCTGATCTGCTTTAGGGCAAAGGACTGGGCTAAACTGCAGCAGTTTGTGTACTACCGAATCAGTCAGGTCATGCAAAACTGCCTCAGTAGCTCCAGACACTACGACACCTCACCTTATAGAGCCGATCTGATCGAACCATGGCAGTTGAAAATCAGGCTGGTATAAAAAATGGGGGAATGCCAGTACTAAATTTCCCTTGACAGTTTTCTGCTGCAGGGCTCATTGGCATTCTGAGAGAATTGCATGAAAAAGGAGTAATGATGCTGACCATAGACTGGAAGGATAGGCTGAAAAAGGACACGGTGGAATACTTGGAGAAGAAACTCCCCAAAAATGACTATGATTTTGAAATAATTTACATAGCTTATCCAGAAAGGATAAATGGCAAGATCCCCTCCGAAGTGATCGTCCACGTCGCCAAGACCATCGTCCAGAAGCTGGGCAAGAACCACGAGAAATACATCCCTTTCTACAAACACATCTGGGAGAAAAAGGGCGAGAACGGCAAGATGGCCTTCATCGCCATCATGGGCAAGATCACGGCCAAGAAGCCCGCGGTTTACATTCCCCTCTTGGAAGGTGCGATGAAGAACGCGTCTGCCGGGGACCTGGCCGCCCTCATGGAAAAGGTGATGCTGCCCTTGCTGCGCAAACAGCCGGAAAAGTACCTGCCCAATGTCTACGCCTGGACCCAGTCTCCTCGGGAGTTGCTGCGCAAACAGGCCGTCAACCTGCTGGTGAAGCTGCTTAAAAAGGATCCCGGGCTCAGCAAGGAGGTGGTCTGGCACTTTGTCAACCAATGGCTGCAGCCTTTGGGAGAATTGGCCGCCGATCACGTGGCCCTGCTCAAGGCCGTGGCCAAGCTGGACGAGGATATCTACCTGGATATCTGGCGCCAGCACGACCACAGCCGCGATCCCCAGAGCGCTGAGATCCTCTGCTCTTCTCTCCAGTTCTACCATCCGGAGATCGAAAAGATCGTGGAAGTGTGGACTAAAAGTGGAAACGCCCGGCTCAAGAAAGCTGCCGTGGCTGCCCAAAGACTTTTACACAAGAAGAAAGCCTACTGATGGACCTGAGCCTGTTTATCACCAACGAAGGCATGGACAAGATCCAGCGCCGCATCCAGTACCTGATGGCCGAGGAGCGTCCGGAAGTGATCAAAGCGCTGATGATCGCCCGCGAGTTCGGAGACCTCAGCGAAAACGCCGAATACAAAGCCGCCCGGGAAAAGCAGCGCCAGATAGATCACGAGATTGACCACCTGCGCCGCCGGGCTGCCCACTTGAAAGTGGTGGACATAAGTGCCATTCCCAGGGACAAAGTGCGCTTCGGCTCCATCTGCCACACCCAGGATCAGGACACCGGAGAAGAGATCTGCTACCAGGTTGTGGGAGTGGACGAACTGAATTTCTACGACCGGGAGGGAGTCCAGCCCGTCTCGGTTCTGTCCCCGATCGGCAAGGCACTCCTGGGCAAGCAAACAGGGGAAATGGCACTGGTCAAAGCGCCGATGGGCGAGCGGCAGCTCCGAGTAGTGGAAATACTTTAGAAATAAATTCAGGGAGAATAAATTGAAAACCAAGAAAGAAGAAAAACAGACCGGCCTGCTCTATGAGCGCAAGAACTTTTGGAAGGACGCGCCCGCGTCACAGATCAAACAAGCACTGGCCTTTTCCGGCCCTTACCGCGATTTCCTGAACCAGGCCAAGACCGAACGCGAGGCCGTGGCCTACACCGAGGCTCTGCTCAAGGAGCACAAATTCCGTGCCCTGCCAGCCGCGAAAGGCAGCAAGAGGGTCTATTCCATCTTCCGCGGCAAGACCATCGCCATGGCTGTCCTGGGCTCGGAACCTCTGAGCAAGGGTATAAACATGGTGGCCTCGCATATCGACGCTCCCCGGGTCGACCTCAAACAAAATCCCCTCTATGAGGACAAATCCAGCGGCATGGCCTGCATGCGCACCCATTATTACGGCGGGATCAAGAAATACCAGTGGGTCTCCACACCCCTTGCCCTGCACGGCATCGTGGTCAAGGCGGATGGCAGCGTGTTGGAGATCTGCATCGGTGAAAAGGACGATGACCCGGTCTTCATCATTCCGGACCTGTTGCCCCATCTGGCCCGCAAGGAGCAGTATACAAAGAACCTGGCCGAGGCGATCGACGCCTCGAAGCTGAACCTTGTCTTCAGCGGCAGGCAGGAGCCCGGCTCCGAGGAAAAAGAGGCTCTCAAGGCCTACGCCCTCAAGCTTTTGAACCAAAAATACGGCATCACCGAAAGGGATTTCATCTCGGCCGAACTGGAACTCGTGCCGGCGACCCCGGCCCGGGACGCGGGGCTGGATTCCTCGATGGTGGTGGGTTACGGCCAGGATGACCGCATCTGCGCCTACACAGCGCTGCGGGCTCTGCTGGACAACCTGGAGGCCAAGCCCAAACGCACGATGGTGGTCTATTTCTCGGATAAGGAGGAAGTCGGCAGCCAGGGCAACACCGGCGCCCACTCCGTCTTTATCCAGGATTTCATTGCCGGGCTGCTCCGCCACAACGGCGAGTCGGACAGCAGTTCCAACCTGCGCCAGACCTTCATCAATTCCCAGATCCTTTCCGGAGACGTCACCGCCGCCGTGGACCCCAACTATCCCAATGTCCACGAGCGCCAGAATGCCGTGCTGTTCAGCCATGGCATCGGCATCTCCAAATTCACTGGCAGCGGTGGGAAATCCGGCTGTAACGACGCCAACGCGGAATTCACTGCCAAAGTGATCCGCATCTTCGATTCCGCCAAAGTCTTCTGGCAGATGGGCGAACTGGGCAAGGTCGATGAAGGCGGCGGCGGAACCATCGCCTACATCATGGCCAACCTCGGCGCGGAAGTGATCGACTGCGGGACCGGCCTGATGGGCATGCACTCGCTCTACGAGCTTTGCAGCAAGGCTGACCTGTATTCCACCTACGCAGGATATAAAGCGTTCCTTATCGCCACTTAACCTTTGTTTCAAGGAGGTTCCCGTGACCAAATTTCTGGTGCTGCTAATGACCATGCTGCTCATCCTGGGTGCTTGCGTCAGTAACAAGCAATTCAGCGAGGAAAAGCAGTCCCGTGACGCTGAACTGGAATCCGCCAAACTGGAGATCGATCGGAACCGCCGGTCAATTGAAGAGCTGATCATGCAGCTCAACGAAGTTTACGCCCAATTGTCGGCCCTTTCGACCATGCAAACCCAGATCGATGCCACCGCGGCCAGCGTCAGCCACATGGAGGCCGAACTTGCAGACGTCAATTACCGGCTCTATGAATCACTGGACGGAAGCGTCAAACCCGACCGCCCGCGCAGGTTCGTGCCCCCCGAAGGCGACCAGCACTTCGAGGAATACATGCAGCTCCTGGAAAGGATGAAGGACGAATCGGCCTATTTTGCCACCAAATATGAACTGACTCTTCTGGCAGAGGAATGCACGCAACTCGCACAAACCTTGCGCGACCTGGCCAATCAAGTCCAGGCGATCGCCGCCACCATGAGCGGCGTGGATGTGGCCGGCACCGGTGACCGCTATACCCAGCAATCCGTTCTCAGCGGCATCCTGGGCCGTCTCACCAGCCTCGAGGCCGATCTGGAGGCCGCTAAAGCAGACATCAGAAGCGCCCGGGAGGAGCAGAAAGCGGGCCTGGACAGCATCCGGGAACGTGTGGTCCAGGTGAGCGGCGGGCTCACGGAATTGACCACAGACCTGGGCGAGGAGATCGTCAGGCAGGTGCAAACCCTCGATCCGGAGCGGGCCCATGCCATGAACAAGCGCTATCAGGTGGCCCTGGCTGAATATTACAAGCGCAATCATGAAAGGTCCATCCTCCTCTTCGAAGAATTCCTCCAGCTCTATCCGGAAGGGGAACTGACCCCCAATGCCCATTACTGGATCGGTGAAAACTACTACGCGGCGGAAAACTACGCCAAAGCGTTGCGCCAGTTCCAGGCCGTGGCGGATGGCTGGCCCAGGCACAAAAAGGCTTGGGACGCACTGCTCAAGGTGGGGATGACCCAGTATCGCCTGGGCAATAACAGCGCTGCCACCGATGTCCTGATTAAGCTAAAAACCGATTATCCCGCCTATCCGCAGATGAAGGTAGTGGATAAATATCTGTACAGGTCCCGGCAATAGATGCCCAGGTTTCTGCTCCTGCTCCTGTTTCTGGCCTTTTGCCAGCTCTGCCTGGCCGAGGACCTTCCCCCGATGGAACCGGACCTGATCAGCGCCCGGATCGTTGAACTCATCGATATCGGCAGCCCCATCCTGCTGGAAGTCCAGGCCGGAGATCTGACCTCCGCTTTGGATTTCAGGATCCGCAGGCTGCTGCTGGAAAAGGGTGCCGATCTGCGTGAACGTGATCCGGACGGGCCTGATTCCTTTACCGCCGATTCGCTGTGGCAGTCGGGTTTCGCGCCCCATGCACTGGCAAGCTTCAACCTGGTGAGGGTGACCATGGAACTGGGCGGCACCACCGTCGAGCGTAAAAGTTTCCTTTCCTATCACAGGCAGCGCTATCCCCTCCACACTTTCCAGGTGAGGCAGCTAACCCTGCCCGGCAACCGTCTGGAGCGGATCGACAGCCTCTCTTTCATGGACCGTGCCAGCGGATCGAATGACCAGCCTCTTAGCACCCTAAAATGGTTCGAACCCGTTCTGGCCACCACGGCCCTTGCATCCCTCATCTATCTGCTTTGGACCACCGAATGACAAAGGATCCCCCCCCAATGAAAATATATGCTCTGATCCCTCTCCTGGCGCTGCTTGTGCTGGGAGCCTGCTCATCCAACAAGACCTTTCTGAACACCGAACAAAAACTGCTCCGGGCGGATGAGCTCTTCGCCAGGGGAAAATACGCCCGGGCCGCGGAACTCTATGGCGAGGTCTATTTCGAACGCGCCTCTGCCTCAACAGCCCATGCCTTGATGCGCCAGGGAGACAGCTATTTCAGGCTGAACCGCTTCACTGACGCCAGGCTTGCCTATTCCGAATTCGCAGACGCCTTTCCCAACCATCCGGAAGTGAGCACTGCAGTCTTCCGCACCGCGGTCTGCCTCTTCGAGGAATCCCTCTCGGCCCATTACGACCAGAGCGAAACCCTGCACGCCATCGACGCCTTTCGCAAATTCATCGGCAAGTACCCCACCGACGCCAGGTACGATGAGGCCCTTCAGTACAGCCAGAAAGCCCAGTACAAGCTGATCGAGAAGAAATTCCTCAATGGCTACATCTATTTCAAGATGAAGGATTACAGCTCCGCCCTGATGTATTTCCGGGAGGTGACGGAACTGGGGAATAGTGACCGCCTGGACCGCGAATCCCTCTACTATACTGCTCTGCTGCTCCGCAGACAGCAGCTGCACGAACCGGCCCGCGAGGCCTACGACGCTCTGAGGACCAAGTATCCCGGCTCGAAGGAAAGCAAAAAACTGGCCAGGATCTTCAAATGAACTGTTACGCCTTGCTGGGAGGCAGTTTTGACCCGATTCACAACGGCCATCTGCACATCGCCCGCCAGATCCTGGAGTTAGGAGCCGCCTCAAACGTCGTTTTCCTGCCCAACGCGCGCCATAACTTCAAACAAGACAAGGTGTTGCTCGATTTTGCCAACCGCTTCAGGCTCGTGCAGTCGGTCCTCGAACCTGGCATGGAAGCCTGGCCTGACGATTCCGAAGGCAGCGGCTATACCGCCGACCTGATGAAGCGCCTGTATGCCAAACATCCGGACAAGGATTTCCTCTGGGTGATCGGCTCGGACAACATCGGCGGGCTGGAGAGCTGGCACGATTTTGCCTGGTTGCGCGACAACCTCAGCTTTCTGATCATCCCCCGTCACCGTTATCCCCTGCGGGAGAGTGTTTTGAAAATGATCAGGCATCAGGTCCTGGAGATCGAGCCCACCTATGAATCCTCCAGCCAGGTGCGCAATCGCGTCTGGACCGGGAAATCGATTCACGGGCTGGTTCCCGAAGCGATCGAAGAAGAGGTCGTTTCTCTCTATAAGCCGATTGTGAAGAAACATGCCCATTAGATCCGGGAGCCGGGACCGGATACGCTGGCTGGACCGCGTTCCCCTGGGCACCAAACAAAGCCTGGGCGAAGAGATCGCCAACAGCATCACCCATGGCACCGGGGTGGGGCTGAGTATCGCGGCGCTGGTGATTCTGGTGGTCTTCGCAGCCAGGCAGAGCGACGCTTGGAAGATCGTCTCCTTCAGCATCTACGGCGCCACCCTGATCACCCTCTATCTGGCTTCCACGCTCTACCACGCCTTTCCGCAGACGAGGGTCAAACGCTTTTTCCGCATCCTCGACCACTGCTCGATCTTCCTGCTGATCGCGGGAACCTACACTCCCGTCACCATCGGGGTCATGCGCGGGGCCTGGGGTTGGACGATGTTTGGAGTGATCTGGGCCCTGGCGATCGCCGGCATCAACCTCAAGATCTTCACCATCGGCCGGCTTAAAAAGCTTTCCGTGCTGATCTACATCCTGATGGGCTGGATGGCCCTGATCGCGATCAAGCCACTGCGGGAACAGATGACCCCGGCTTTCCTGATCTGGCTGGCGGCCGGCGGGGCCTGCTACACCCTGGGCGTGGTCTTCTACGCCTATAAAAAAATGCCCTACCACCACTCGGTCTGGCATCTTTTCGTGCTCGCCGGCAGCATCTGCCATTTCTTTGCCATGCTCGGCCTGGTGGCCTGACCCGCCTCTCTTTCCAACTTATTGGTTTGGCCCCGGAGGGGTTCACCCATTCACCCCAAAAAAGATCTGGGGCCGGTTCAGATCATTCGATCCAAATCCGGCCCCGGAATTTTGACTATCTCTTACGGGCGATCAGTTCACAAGCCTTACATCCAAGCCGTCTGGCCGGAGTTTGCGGGCAGGCTCACCCTTTCCATGGTGATCGGGCCGTTCAGGTTCGTCCGCACCCTGCCTTGGCCCACGAACCACCATTCGGAATCGGCCTGGCGGGAATTGCAGACGGTCACGGGACCGGGTGCCCTGTCGCCAACTACGGTTTGTGAGGCCAGGGCGAAGCTGTCGCCCCGTCCCAAGCCCAGATCGGCCAACGGGATGGTGTAGGTGAACACATTTTCACAGTTATCCAGAGAACTCTGGTATTTGAAATCCAGGGGGATGGGCACGCCATTTCCGTCCCTGGGCAGGTCAGCGAAAGATTGGGAAACGAACAGGCGGATGTCGGACATTTGCCATCCGTCGAACAGGTAATAGGATATGAAAAGATTGGAATTGTCATTGGAAACGAACATGTAGCCGGCTTCAACGTTGCGTTCAAGCCATTGGGGGTTGTTGGAATCGATCTCAGGCGCGGGGCCTTTGTGGCTGGGGACCTGATAGGAAGCGTAAACCATGTCCGCCGGGATGATCTGGGCGGTATCTTCGGGACGGGTCATCTGCGAATTGTCGGAACAGGCTGTCAAAACAAGCAGCGCCGCCGTCATCAGTAAAGTTATCTTTATTATCTGTTTCATTTTGTATCTCCTAGTATTTTAGTATGTGATACCCATACTGTAAGCAGAAACGCCAGCCCTGCCAAATTATATTTTACGTTTTTTTGTGGGGTAATGCCATCTGTATCGGAGAGAGATTGTTACGCCGGATGTAAGTTTGACGGATGGCAAATATCTCCATGAAAGAAGCAAGCAATATCCGCGTCAAGACCTGGCCCCGGGAACAGAGGCTGACTGCTGCACCCTGCATATGGGCATGAAGCTGCGCTGCATTAGACCAATCAGTGCTTTTGCCAGCAGGCGATTTGTTGGGAATTTCGTTACAATCCCACGGGTCACCCTCCCTTCACCCTGCCTATCACTTGACTATCCACTGTCTATCACTTGTCTACAATAGACAAGTGATAGACAGTGGATAGAGAAGTGATTAACGCCGTCAAGGAAGGGTGACCCGTC
>JAHYIU010000098.1 GCA_019429425.1 Candidatus Syntrophosphaera sp. | reverse complement strand
TTCTTTGCTGGTCTCTCTGCCACTGGTGCGATACAATATCCATCTGGTCTTTCCCATGATCGGGGCGCACGTACTGCTCTTTTCCCTGATCACGTTTTTCATGCTCAGAGAGGTGCACAGGCCCTCCAAAAGGTCGAACTACCTGCGGGTGGCGCGTGACCGGATCTGGTATTCCCTGCGGAACATCTCCAAAATGCCCAATCTCCTGCGCTACCTGATCAGCTATTTTGTCTATAACGACGGCATCTACACGGTGATCGTGTTTGCCGCCCCGTTTGGGATCAAGCGTTTTGGGATGAGCGCGGAGACCATTATCGTCTTCTTCATCCTGGCGCAATTCACTTCCCTGCTCGGCGCCGCCTTCTTTGGCTGGCTGTCGGACAAGCTAAACGTGAAATCGTCGCTCAGCATCTCGCTGCTGATCTGGATCGCCGTGGTCGTCTGGGCCTTCTTCTGCAAAAGCGCCACGGAGTACTATTTCGTGGGACTCGCCGCTGGCCTCGCGATCGGGAGCAGCCAGGCCAACAGCCGCACGATGCTTTCACTCCTGACCCCCAAGCAGAAGCAGGCGGAGTTTTTTGGCTTTTTTACCTTGACAGGCAGGCTTTCCTCGATTTTGGGTCCGATCTTGTATGGATGGATCGCCCTCAAAACTGGAAATTTGCGCTATTCGATCCTGTCCCTGCTGGTCTTTTTCGTTTTGGGCTGGGCCCTGCTGCAAACCGTGTCCCTGAGCCGCGGGATTGCCCAAAGCAACGCCTTGGACACTAACAATTAAGCTGGAATCATATGCTGGATAACCTGAACAAGCTGCAAAGGACCCACTATTGCGGGGATGTTTCATCCTCAGACATTGGTCAAACTGTCACCCTGATGGGTTGGGTGAACAAGCGCCGCGACCTGGGCGGCCTGATCTTCATCGACCTGCGCGATCTTAAAGGCATCGTGCAGATCGTGATCCGGCCCGAGCAGGAAGCGATCTTCCGCAAAGCGGAAAAGCTCCGCAACGAGTATGTGGCCGCGGTTACGGGCATCGTATCCGCCCGCGATCCCAACAACGTCAATCACAATATGGCCACCGGGACCATTGAGATCGTGGCGGAGGAGCTGTCAATTCTGAATGACTGCGAGCCCCTGCCCATCCAATTGACCGAAGTCGCCCTCGCGGAAGAGGACCTGAGGCTGGCCTACCGCTATCTCGATCTGCGCCGGCCCCAACTGCAGAAAATCATTCTGATGCGCCACCAGATCATCAAGATCATCCGGGACTTCCTTTCCGCGGAAGGCTTTTACGAGATCGAGACCCCAATCCTGATGAAAAGCACACCCGAAGGCGCGCGGGATTATCTGGTCCCCAGCCGCGTCCAGCCGGGAAAATTCTATGCCTTGCCCCAATCTCCGCAGATGTTCAAGCAACTCTTGATGATCAGCGGCTTCGACCGCTATTTCCAGATCGCCAGATGCTTTCGGGACGAGGATCTGCGGGCTGACCGCCAGCCGGAATTCACCCAACTGGACGTCGAACTCAGCTTTGCCACCCAGGACCAGATCTTCGACCTGCTGGAACGGCTGATGGCCACCCTGTTCAAGGAAGTGCTGGGCCTGGAACTGCAGATTCCCTTTACCCGGCTCACCTACAAAGAGGCAATGGACCGCTTTGGCTGCGACAAGCCTGATTTGCGCTTCGCCTTGGAACTCTGCGACCTGAGCGCTGCGCTGCAGGATTCCCAGTTTCAGGTTTTCCAGTCCGCGCTGGCCGCGGGCGGAGTGATCAAGGCTGTGGTTATCCCCGGAGGCGCTGATTTCAGCAGGAAACAGCAGGACGAACTGGTTGAGCTCGCCAAACATCAGGGCGGCAAGGGCATAGCCTTTGCCAAAGTCGCGGATGGCGGTTTGGAGGCTGGGATCAGCAAATTTATCTCCGAGCAGGAAGCAGCCACGATAATCGAGGCCTGCCAAGCCAAGACAGGAGACATGATCGCCTTTGCCGCGGACGGCTATGAGATGGTTTCCAAGGTCCTGGCCGCCCTGCGCAATCAGATCGCCCTCCGGCAGGGCCTGATCCCAGCAGGCAGTTTCGCCTTTGCCTGGATCACCGATTTTCCCCTCTTCAATTACAATGCTGAAGAGCAGCGCTGGGAACCGGCCCACCACATGTTCACACTGCCCCGCGAGGAGCACATTCCCTGGCTTGACCAGCCCGAAAAATACGGCGCAATCATCGGCCAGCTCTACGACCTGGTCTGCAATGGCATGGAACTCTCGTCAGGAAGCATCCGTTGCCATCGTTACGACCTGCAGAAGAAGATCTTCGACATCCTCGGCTTCAGCGAGGAAGAGCTCAAACAGCGCTTCGGATTCTTCCTGGAAGCCCTCAAATACGGAACTCCGCCGCACGGCGGGATCGCCCCTGGCATCGACAGGCTGGTGATGATCATGAGCGGTGCCGAATCCATCCGCGACGTGATCGCCTTCCCCAAAACCCTGAAGGCGACAGACCTGATGTGCCAGGCACCTTCCGAGGTTTCCGCAACTCAGTGGAAAGAACTGCACCTGAAGCCTGGCGAATAGCAGTCCTCACCAGCGGACATGGCCGCGGCTCCAATCTGCGGGCTATGCACAGCTATTTCAAGGAGCATGGATTGCCCGTCCAGATCAGTTTTGCCACGGCTTCCAAGCCTCAAGCCCCGGTTGCCGGGCTATGCCGGGAATTGGGTATTCCCTGCCATATCCTGAATCCGCGGCATACGGAGGAGTTTGAGTCCAGGCTTCTGTGCCTGTGCGCATCTGAGAAAATTGACCTGATCGCCCTGGCCGGCTTCATGAATCTGCTTTCGGCCGATTTTCTCGAGCAGGTGGGGATTCCCGTGCTCAACATCCATCCCGCCCTGCTACCCAAATACGGAGGCAAGGGCATGTACGGCAGCAGGGTGCATGAGGCGGTTTTTTCCAGCGTGGACGTGGTTTCCGGCGTTTCCATCCACCGCGTCGATCCCATCTATGACCACGGCGAGATCATAGCGCAGAGAGAAGTGGACATCTCAGATTGCCGATCCGCCGAAGAGATCGCCGCCCGGGTCCTCGCGATCGAGCATCAGGCCTACGCCCCCGCCATCTACGCGTACCTGGCTAAAGCACAGCAGTGATCCGCGTCGCCATCGCCACTCTGGGCTGCAAGACCAACGCCTTTGAATCTTCTGCGATCGCTGGCCAATTCGGCATTTCCAACCACATCATCGTGCCCTTTGACGATCCCGCGGACATCTATATCATCAACACCTGCACCGTTACCGGCCGCACGGATTTCAAGAGCCGCAACCTGATCCGCAAAGCGCTGAAGCGCAAAGAGGAAGATCCATCTATCCGGATCGTGGTAACCGGCTGCTTTGCCCAGCGCAATCCTGATGAGATCAGGCAAATGGGGGAGATCGACCTCATCGTGGACAACCAGAACAAGCAGGATATCGCGCAATTGTTGGATAGCCTGGATTATCAATTTACCGACATCATGGCTGCCACGGATTACAGTTTTCGCCCCGTGCTCAGGATGGTTGAGCACAGCCGCGCCTTCCAGAAGATCCAAGATGGCTGTGATTTCCGCTGCGCCTATTGCGCGATCCCCTATGGCCGGGGAAACAGCCGTTCCGCCAGCATCGGAGACATCATCACCCAGGCCAAACTCTTTGTGGATAGCGGTTACAGGGAGATCGTCCTGGGCGGGGTAAACCTGGGCCTCTATCGTGACGGCAACAACGGACTGGCCGAAGTGGTCGAGGCCTTGCAAAGGGTAGAGGGACTTGAACTTATCCGCCTAAGCTCATTGGAACCCATGTTGGTCACGTCCGGCCTGCTTGCCCGGCTTCGCTCCTGTTCCAAGCTCTGCCCCCATTTCCACCTCGCCCTCCAGTCAGGCTGCGACAGCGTTCTGAAGCGAATGGGCCGGCGCCAGGGCACGGCTGAATTCAAGCAACTGGTCAGCGGCATCCTGTCTTTATGGCCCGATGCCGCGATCGGCCTGGACGTCATAACCGGCTTTCCCGGCGAGACGGAAACCGAATTCGATACCACGCACAACTTCCTGCGGGGATTGGACATAGCCTATCTGCACGTGTTTTCCTTTTCCAGACGCCCGGGTACCCCGGCTGCAGAAATGTCCTGCCAGATCCCAAATCAGGAAAAATCACGCCGGACCAGCATCCTGACCGGTCTGAGCACTCAGAAAAAAGAGGCCTACAAACAGAAGCTGATCCAGGACGGCATCCCCCTCAGCGGAGTTTGCGAGAGCATTGAAGAAGGCCTTGGCACCTGTCTTTCGGACCACTACATCCGGGCGTATAAAAGCGGAGGGGTGCGGCAGAACGAGGTGTTCAGGATCATTCCCCGGCAACTTCACCGGGACGGGCTGATCTGATGATGAGATAGGACCGATCTGGCCCCAAGAGCTGCTATTTTCCCCGAAACATCGGACTGAAGCCACTTTGAGATAATTGTCTTGACAAATACCCGGCCATAAAAGTTTATGCTTTCACGCGTGGCGAGATAGCTCAGCCGGTAGAGCAGCGGCCTGAAAAGCCGTGTGTCCCCAGTTCGATTCTGGGTCTCGCCACCACAAATCGATCAGGCGCTTGTGAAAGGGCGCTTTTTTTGTTGGGAGACGATGTGAAAACCTACACACTGCGCAATCTGCGCTTTCCGGCGCGGCGGGACCTGAACCTTGAGGTTGAGGTCGCGCGGAAACTGCGCCTGCCCGAGGCGGATTTCCGGATCGCCAGGATCCTCAGGAAAGCCGTGGACACGCGCAGGCACGACCAGCCTGTCTATGATCTCACTCTCCAGCTTTCCTTTTCCGCCCAGCCACCCAGCCATCCCGACCTTGCCGAACAAAAACCCGTCCAGACCGCTGAACCGGACGCCATTAAGGTCACAGATTCCCATCCCTGCATCGTCGGGATGGGGCCCGCCGGCCTCTTCTGCGCCCTGGCCATGGTGGACAACGGCTTGCGGCCGCGCCTCTTCGACCGGGGCGATCCTCTGGAACAAAGGGCCGCCAGGGTAATCGAGTTCTGGGATAAGGGCGTTCTCGATCCTGAATCCAACGTGCAATACGGCGAAGGCGGGGCCGGAGCATTTTCCGACGGCAAACTCACCAGCCGGGGCCACGATCCCGCCGTGCAACAGGTTTTTGAGGCCATGATCAGCTTCGGAGCCCCGCCGGATATAGCGTATGAGGCTTTACCGCATCTGGGCACCGAAGGCATCCGGGCTATGGTGAAGAAGATTCGCGATCACTTGATCGAGAAAGGCTGCACTTTCCATTACCGCAGCGAGTTGCGGGATCTGGAGTTCTCGGGGGACAGGGTCAGCCGGGCGCGTATCAACGACGAATGGATCACTCCCGGGATCCTGGTCCTGGCTCTGGGAAATTCCGCCCGAGACACCTTCAAAATGCTGCAGGGAAAGGGCTTGCGCCTGGAGCCAAAACCCTTCGCCCTGGGCCTGCGCATCGAGCAGAAACAGGCAAAGATCAACGAGCTGGTCTATGGCAGCGAGCGCTGGGCCGAGATCCTGGGCCCGGCTTCGTACCGGTTCACGGCAGCAACCGGATTCACTTTCTGCATGTGCCCGGGCGGGCAGGTCATCGCCGCTTCCACAGAGGCGGATTCAATTGTGACCAACGGCATGAGCTACGCGGCGCGGCAGAACGCCTTCTGCAACAGCGCGATCGTGACCCCGGTGAGCTCTGAAGACTATGGGGACGGGCTTTGGGACGGCATGGACCTGCAACGCCGCCTGGAGCAGAGCGCTTTTCGGCCCGGATACCTGGCCCCGGCGCAGACGACGGAGAATTTCCTCAATGGCGTTCCGGAGACGCAAACCCCAGCCCTGTCCTATCTTCCGGGCGTTTATCCGGTCGATCTGAACACCCTTTTTCCCCCCAATATCGCAAAGCGTTTGGCATCAGCCCTTAAGCGTTTTGATCAGGTCCTGCCTGGCTTTCACTCCGACGCGGTCCTCGTGGCCCCGGAAACCCGCACCTCCTCGCCCATCCGGATCACGCGCCACAGGGAACTTCTGCATAGCGACAGCGCCTCAAACCTTTTTCCCATCGGAGAGGGAAGCGGATATGCCGGCGGGATCGTCAGCAGCGCCGCGGACGGCTGGCGCTTGGGTTCCAGGCTCCGGCTGGATTCCTGAGCTTTCCCTTCCCGAAATCGTCCATTCACATATCCCATATTCATTCCTATTCCAGCCACGCAAAAATCCGATTTTCATACCATATGGCTCCCCTTATCAATACGGTGTCAATACGGACTCATTACGGACAAAGTCCGTAATGAGTCCGTATTGACACCGTATTGATCAAGAGGGCGCTAGGGTGAACATATTGGAAGACATAGGATAAGAATAGAGAGGATGAATGTTGGTCGGAGCGTTAGCATAAAGCCATATATATCAGTTACAACGAGCCGCATCGAATGTACTTGATAACGGGATGAGGGAAGCTTAGCGCTCAGTCCAGATCGGACAGCAGTTGGAGGAGTTTGGCGCGGCGGATCTGCAGATTGAACCTGGCGGAGATGCTGTCTGAGATCTTTCGGGGATCGAGATCGCTGTTCAAAGCCTGGTCCAGAGCGGATTCCAGGGTCTGAGGGTCTCTTTTATCGAAGACAAAGCCGTGTTGCCCGATGACTGTGGGTATGCCCGCGACATTGGATCCGACGGGCACGCAGCCCATGTGCATGGCCTCCATCAGGGCGTTGGGCATCCCTTCGGAGATGGAGGGTTGGGCGTAGACGGCGCTTGACCGCATCAGGGCGAGCAGATCGGCATGGGGCAGGGAGGGATGGATCCGGACATTGGCCAGCTTGTCGATTCCGTAAAGCCTGTTCAGATCTGGCATCCAGCAGTCGCGCAGGCCCACGAACACGAACTTTAGATCGGTCCGGCGCCGGGCCACATCCACCAACAGATCGTAGCCCTTGTTGTAGAAATCCTGAAAGCGGGGTGTGGTGCCGACTGTGAGTATCTGCCGCAGCCTGGGCCTGCCAAGGTCTGTTTGCTCCAGGTCTCTGACCGCGAAATGAAGCACGCTGGCAGGGGTTTTCAGTCCCGGCACCATATTTTGGATCCCCTCGGGATGGCCGGCGGGGTTGTAATACGTATTGGAAGAGGAAAGCAGGGCCTGATGGCAGGCAACGACAAGCGAGCAATGCTTCAACGCGAAGCGGGCACAAAAGCCCCGCAGGCGCGAAGTATAGATGCCATAGCGGAATTCCGGATACTTGACCGCGTCGTAGCCTGCGATAAATACGATGGACTTCTTATGCGTCAATCCGGCCAGCAGAACGGCCGCGGCGGCATGATAATCGGCAAACCAGACCAGGACCTTGCGGGCTTCGCGGGCCCTCAGGATGACATGCAGCGAGCGCAGGATCACTTGCAGGTACTGGGTTTTGGACCCTTCCTGGCCCAGATGCACCATCCGCACGCGGTAATCCGGTTTGAGGAGTTCTTCATCCAGCAGCATGAAGGTGGAGCGGGTGGGCAGGATCAGGATGAGCTGCTCTTTCAAAGCGCCACCTCCTCGATCAGGGCTGCAAGTTTGGCGGCCAGGCGCTCGCGGGAGAATCCAGCCACGTATTCGAGGTCCGGTTTGAGGGTTTCCAGTTCCCCGGAACGCCACATCTGATAGAGGCGCAGGAGGTTTTGGCCGATACCGGCGATGTCCTGATAATCTGCCACAAACCCGGTTCCGGCCCTGGTCACCATCTCAGCCGCGATGCCGTCCGGCGGGACGATGGCCAGGATGGGCCTGCCGCTGCGCAGATAGTCGAAGATCTTGCCGGTCAGCACCGAGCGGGTGTTTTTCCCCGAGGGGATGAAGAGCAGCAGGGCGCCGGCCCGCATCAGTTCCTGCAGGTTCCTGCGATGGGGCTGGAATTTGTGGAATCTGACCATCCGCCTGATAGTCTCGTTCTGCGCGAAGCGGCCCAGCACGAAGGAGACGGTGTTTTTGCCGAAAATGTCCACCGCGATGGACGCGGGATCGAGCGATCCGCTTTCCACCAGTCCCAGAATGGCCTGCCAGAGCGGGTCCGGCTGGCGGCGGTCGTAAAAACTGCCGCTATAGACGAGGTGGAAGATCTCCCGGCTGCTGCCTGGCTTCGGGTTTTGGAAATCCTCCTCATCAAAGCCGTTGGGGATCACTGCGGCAGGTTTGGTGGCCAGGAACGGATAGCGGGAGACAAAATTGGCCCGCATCTGCTCCGTGAGGTAGGAAATGCCAGCGGCTGCGATCAGGACGCGCGATTCCATGATCAGTTCCCTG
>JAHYIU010000097.1 GCA_019429425.1 Candidatus Syntrophosphaera sp. | reverse complement strand
GGACTGATGTTCTTTTGGTAGATCCTGTTCTGCGCAGGCAGGATCAGGGAATTGGAGGCAAAGAGCAAACCCATCACCACCAGGTATTCGTTCATCGTGGCCAGCCAGATGGCGTAGACCATGGTCAACCTGCCCAGGATCCCGGCGATGATGAAATAGCGGGATTTGTGGTTGCTGCGCTCAAAAACGCGGGCCCACCAGACGGAGAAGAAATTTGCCACCGGCCAGAGCATGGTGAGCAGCATCAGTTGCCAATCCTGGGCGCGGAGGGCCTTGCGGGCAATGATGTCCTGCGTTTGGGTCAGAGAAACGACCACACCGTTGAAGAGTGCCGAGATCAGCAGCAAAATGGCGGTGTTGCGTTCCACCGGGCTCAGGTTTTTAAAGCGCATTGTCTATGTTCTTGATCCAGATTAGTATTGGTTGGCACAGATTTTGGGGAGCGGCTTTTGTGTCAAGGGGGTTCAGCGGGGCGGCCTAATAGCTGAAGATATCCCGGTTGCGGAGCTCGAGCGTGGCCCTGTGGGGCTTCTCGCCTTCGCGGAGCGGGCGTTCCAGCTTATCTATCACCTTGCTTTTGAATTCCCGGGAGCCGGCTTTCAGGTCCTCGGCGAAGAAGATGCTGGCTATCTCCGCGCCCTCGGAGTCGTAGACCCTGGCCAGAAGGCTCACCCGCTCTTCACTTGCGCCCTTGTTTTCGATCTCATAGCCCAGGCGCAGGTATTGGCGGTCAAATTCCTCGATGAAGACGCTGTGGATGAGGATCCGTTCCTTGCGGGCCGCGTTGCCGCAGCGGGTCACCAGGATCCCCAGAATGGCGGCCGCGAGGGCGATGAGGAGCACTGTATCCTTGAGTTTGTGTTTGCGCGGGAATTCGAGGCGGTCGACTATGGGCATGGCGGAAACCTTTAAAAGGAAGCCTGCCAGCAGGCGAAGAACTGGTGCCCGGGAGCATCGGCCAGCTCGGAGCGATGCCCGAGCAGAAAGGCGTGGTGGGCCATGATCTCCCAGCGCAGGGAACTTTGCCAGAGGCAGGAAAAGCCGGTCTCGCCCTCCAGCCAGTCCGCTTCGGCGCTGCCGACGATCTCCGGGGGAAAGTGATCCTTGTAGTTCAGGCGCCAGTCGTTGCCCTCGCTGCCCTGCCAGGTGAAGGAGATCTGGCTGTCCCAGCGCAGTTTTGCAGGCAGGGGCAGGTTTAGCTCCGCGCTCAGGTCGAAGAGGTTGGAGCCCTTGGCATAGCCGAGCGGGCGCTGGTCGTGGGAATACATGGAGACGTTGGCGTAGTGGGTGTAGGTCCAGGGCCGGACGGCAGTGAATTCCAGCGTGCAGCGGGGATCGCCGTCTCCGCTCAGGGCCAGGGAGGGCAGAAAGAGGGAAGCGCCGGCCTGGAGGGCGTATTTGTTGCCCCACCAGTTGGTGTAAAACTTGTTGTAGGTAAGCTCGTCCAGGGCGCCGTTGAGGTATATTGTCAGTTCTTCCGAAGGCTGGATGTTCGCCCCGGCGTAGATCAGCAGGTTGTCGCGGTCCTGGAGGTCGTATTTCCCCGTCCGCCAGAAATAGGCCGGCAGGATGTAGCTGAGGTCGAGTTGGTTGCCATAGATGACGGTTTCCCCCAGATACAGCTCCAGCCAGTCCTTAAGCTGGTAGCTCATCTGGTGGAGGGCGAAATACTTGGCGGGCAGACTGCCGTCCAGGCCGAGGCTGTCGGCGATCAGGGTGCCGTGAGCAAAGGAAAAGCGGAAGGCTCCGAACCTCTCTTCGAGGAGCAGGAAATCGTAGTCGTTCACCCTTTCCGAGAGCACCAGTGACCCGGAGATGGAGTTTCCGATCTGGAACTTACCCCGGCCCAGCGCGGCGGTGAGATGCTTGCCGCTGTAGCTGATCTCTCCGTTGACGTTATCCACCAGCTTGCGATTCGAGCTCAGATTGCTGGTCCCGTCCACGAGCGGCGAGCCCAGCGCGGCTCCGGTATCGCCATAAAACCTGCCGTTCCACCAGGTCGCCCGGAAGCGGAAGCGCCCGTTGACCTCGGAATTGACGCGCAGGCCCTTGTACAGAAAGCCGTAGCGGCCGGGGTCGTCCCAGCGGTAATCATAGCCGGCAAAGAAATTGGTCTCCATGGAGTAGTCGGCCTGCTCGTCCTGATGGGCATACTGGATCAGGGCGCGCCGCTTGTCGCCCGGCGAAAAAGCCTCCAGCAGGGAGGATTTGAAGACCTTCCAGGACTCGAAGGGATGGTCCAGCCCCGGCCCCTGGACCAGCGGAACCCGGACGTCATAGCTGTCGTTGACGTTGAGCAGGCTGGAGGAAAGCTGGCTGCGCACAGTGGGCTGGAACGCGGTCCCCTCCCAGAGGGGTTCGGCCCCGCACACTGTTACTGCCAGCCCCATGCAGAGCAGCAGGGCCAGTTTGGGAAAGAGGAGGGAAGGGGAGGGATCAGCTTTCATCGCTTTCGTCAGAGCTCCGGGAGATGATGCTTTCCACATCGCTTGCGCTCAGCCTCAGCTCGCGGGCGATCTCGGACAAGGTCCACCCCTGCTCCAGCAGCTTTTTCGCCATGCGTCCCAGGGTGTCCGAATCCAGGGTCAGGGTGCTGCTTTCCTGCTTGGGCGCGGCGGGGGTTTCCGGGATTTCAAAAGTCTCTGTCGAGGGCCGCTTGCGGAAATATTTGAGGATGACCAGAACGCAGAGGATCAAAGCTATGGCTGGAATGATATATTTGAGCAGGCCGTTCAGCTGATTTGGCTCAACCGCCTGAACCGGTTCCACGGGTTCCTCCGTCAAGGGGATCGGCGGTAGCGGAAGGATGGAATCAACAACGCCTGAATCAGGCTCAGAATAGACATCTTCTTCCAAGGGTGGCTCTGCAAGCGGAACCGGAGCAGCAACAGCCGGGGCTGGGGTCCTGGGTGCCTGAACGGGCCTGGGCTTGGGCGCCGTGGTGCCGGGGGCCTTGATTGTGACCGTGATGCGGCTGTTATCGGAGTTGGCGCTGTGGCTGATCGCGTATTGGCCCATGGTCCGGATCACCACGTTGCCTGTGGTTCCGTCGCTGTAGGCGTTGATCAGGTCGATCACCCGGCTCAGCCTGGGGTATTGGGGGATGATGTTCACCGATTCGACGTTCTGGATAGCGACCCGGACCCCATTGCCTCCGGAGAGTTCCTGCACCTTGAATTGCGCGGGCCCGGAAAGGTCTATGCTGACCTGATTTGAGGTTTTGGACAGGTCCACCGACCTCACGGATTCGATCTTCACGGCCGCGCAGCCAAGGCTCAGGCCCAGCGCGAGCGCCACCATTATCACTTTTCGCATCAATCCTCCCGCGGGCGTTTTCGCATCTGCCGCCCCGTTTTCTAAAGCACTCATTCTATGGGTATCAGCCTTTCCACCGTGGCCAGGATGGAGAAGGCGATCCGCAGGATGCCGTCCAGATATTGCACCTTGGGGTTGTCCTTGTCCAGGCTCAGGTCGGGAAAGAAGATCCGGCGGTCGAATCTGCCCGTGTCGATCTCCATGCTGTGGTAGGAGGTCTGGCAGTTCTCGGAGTGCAGGTTGCGCGAGCCGCTGATCCTCAGGTATTCGGCCGTGACCGAGATGCTGATCTCTTCCTTGTTCACTCCGGCCAGTTCGACCAGGATCACCCACTGCGAGTCTGTCTGGTAAACATCGCATTTGGGATGCCAGACGTCGTCGATGGCGTCCTCGATGGCCAGGGGGCTGTTCGTGAGCGAGGAGACCTCGCCCAATATCTTCAGCATTTCCCTGCGGATGCCCTTCAGATTGGAATAGATTCTGTCTTGCATGATTCCCTTCCCGGCTGTGTCGCGAGCCAAATCTCATAATTTCTAACCACTCAAATGCCGGCAACTTTTTGGTCAAGGATTATATGTGGCCGGGAATTAGATTGACAAAAAATCAAGCCACGCCCGGATTGAAATATGAATGAGATAAAAAGAAGGCCCACCCGCCGGATCCAATTGGGAAAGCTTCCCATCGGCGGCGGAGCGCCCGTTTCCATCCAAAGCATGCTCTCTGTGCCGACCTCCGACGTCAAGGCAGCTTTGGAACAGATCCGCGCCCTGGAGAAAGCCGGCTGCCAGGTCATCCGCTTTTCCGTCACGGATCCCAATGATGCCGCCTCGATTCCTGTATTCAAGCGGGAAACAGACCTGCCCCTGATCGCGGACATCCATTTCGACCATCGCCTGGCCCTGGCCGCTTTGGAGGCCGGGATCGACGGACTGAGGATCAATCCGGGCAACATTGGTTCCCGGGAGAAGGTGGAGGCGGTGGTCAGAGCGGCCGCGGAAAGGAGTGTGCCCATCCGCATCGGCGTGAACAGCGGTTCCCTGCCCAAAGAGCTTTTGGCCAGATACGGCGTGAGCGCGGAAGCCATGGTCGAGGCCGCCCTTTCCCACGTGCGCATCCTCGAGGAGCTGAATTTCGAGGCGATCAAGATCTCCGTCAAGGCCTCCCATCTGCCTCTGATGCTGGCCAGTTACCGCGCTCTCAGCCAGAGGGTTGATTATCCCCTGCACCTGGGCATCACGGAATCCGGAACGCTGCTCTCCGGCAGCATCAAATCCGCCCTGGCCCTGGGGATCCTCCTCTCCGAGGGCATCGGCGACACCCTGCGCGTTTCCCTCACCGCCGATCCGGTGGAGGAAGTTCGCGTTGCCAAACAGATCCTGCAAGCCCTGGAACTGCGCAAGGGCCTGAACATCATCTCCTGCCCCACCTGCGGGAGGACGCGGATCAACCTGCTGCGGCTGACCCAGGAGGTGGAAGAGGCCTTGCAAGGCCTCGCGGATGAGCCGCTCACCATTGCCGTGATGGGCTGCGCGGTCAACGGCCCCGGCGAAGCGCGGGAAGCGGATTTCGGGATTGCCGGCGGAGACGGGGAAGGCCTGGTCTTTGCCCGGGGCGAGATCGTCAAAAAGGTTCCCGAAGCCGAACTGGTGCCGGAGCTGCTGAAATTGGTCAAAGCCAGGATGGAAGTTGAATAGAAGGCTGCTGGCCATTTTCCTCACCTTCCTCAAGATCGGCGCTTTCACGATCGGCGGGGCCTATGCCATGATCCCCCTCATCCGCAGGGAGGTGGTGGAAAAGCGGCGCTGGATCACCAACGCTGGCTACCTCAACGGACTGGCCGCCGCCCAATCCTGTCCCGGGCCCATCGCCATCAATCTCAGCGTCTATATCGGATTCCACGTCAAGCGCGGCTGGGGCGTCTTCGCTGCTGTTTTGAGCACCGTTCTGCCCTCCCTGCTCATCATCATCGCCATCGCCGCCCTGTTCAGCCACTACGCGGACCTGCCCCTCGTCCGCAAAGCCTTTCACGCCCTCAAGCCCGCCGTGGTGGCCCTGATCGCTGTACCCCTGATCCAGATGACCCGCGGTGCCGGGCTCGGCCCGCGTAATTTCTGGCTGCCCCTCGCGGCGATCATTCTGGTGGGGCTTCTGGGGGTCAGCCCCATCTATCCGATCCTGGGCACCATCCTTTACTCTCTGCTCCAGAGTTTCTGGCCTAAAAAGGGGCCCGTGTGATCTATCTCTCGCTGTTCTGGACCTTCTTCAAGATCGGCCTGTTCAGCTTTGGCGGCGGCTATGCCATCCTGGCCATGATCCAGCAGGAGGTTGTGACCCGCCACGCCTGGCTCACCGCGTCCGAATTCACGGACATCGTGGCCGTTTCCCAGATGACCCCGGGACCGATCTCCATCAACGCCGCCACCTTCATCGGCTACCGCCAGGCGGGGGTCTTCGGCTCGCTGCTCTGCACCTTTGGCGTGATCCTGCCCTCCATCCTTCTGATGCTGGCCATCACCCTCTCCTATGTGAAACTGCGCAGGCAGCCCTGGTTTCAAAACGTGCTCAAGAAACTGCGCTGGTTGTCGCTCGGACTGATCGGCGCCGCGGCCATCCTCATCGGCGAAGGCGCTTTCACGGACCGCTTTTCCGTGGGCGTGTTCGTGATCTGCCTGATCATCTACTGGCGCTTCAAACCCAACCCCATCTATCTTCTGCTCGGCGCCGCGGCGGTGGGGATGATCCTCGGCTGAGGCCTCAGCCCTTTTCCCCTTGGTGTAATTCGTTTATAAGTGGAAACGTGGAAGCGTGGAAACGTGAAAATCGTGAATTCGTGTAATTCGAGGACACCGCCATCACGCCACCCCTTTTCCCCTTCGTGTAATTGGCGGACAGACCCCCCTTTTTCCTGACTCACCCGCCTCTTGCCCACCTCCCGCCGAGTAACCGCCCGTTTGGCGGGTGGTGGGCGGGTGGTAAGTGAGGGGTGGGTGAGCTGGGAAAATGGGCGAAATCTGGAGTCCATGCCCTTTTTTTGCCAACGGATAGGACAGATTATACGGATTCAACGGATAAAGAAAGCGCATACCGTAACACCGGCTTCAGCGGGTCGTTTCACCAGCTTAAGCTGGTTTTTCATTTCAACTCCCAAAAGCCGGCTAAAGCCAGCGGAACGACCGGCTGAAGCCGGTGTTACGTCACCACGCCACCACGCCAAAACGTTAAAACGCCAAAACGCTAAAACCCTAAACCCAAAAAAACTCTTGACCTATTCCTCCCGATTATTTAAACATCTTTCAAAGGTTTTTATCAATGAAAGGAAGAAAAATGAAAGGCATGAAAGGTTTTCTGCTCTGCGCCGGTTTGCTTATCCTGGCGCTTGTGTTAGCCGCGCAAACCCCGCAGTGGCAGTGGGCTGTGGGCGCGGGAGGGACTGAAAATGATTATGTCCAGTTTATAGCCATAGACAGCCAGGGCAACCAATATGTGGCCGGGGCTTTTAGCGGCATAGCCAGCTTCGGCGACCATACACTCACCTCAAGCGGATACGATGATATATTTGTTGCCAAGCTGGATTCAGCAGGCAACTGGCTCTGGGCGGTGAGCGCGGGAGGGATAAGCTGGTGGGACGCAGGTAGTGGCATAGACATCGATGGGGTTGGCAATGCCTACCTGACAGGTGAATTTTGGGGCACGGCCATCTTCGGAACTCATACCCTTACCTCAAGCGGATTTAACGATATCTTCGCCGCCAAACTTGATCCCAACGGAAACTGGCTCTGGGCGGTCAGTGCAGGAGGGCTATATATTGACTATGGGTTAAGCATCGCCGTGGATTCTGCGGGAAATGCCTTGCTGACCGGGAATTTTAGATATACAGCCAGCTTTGGAGACCATACCCTCCCCTCAAACGGATCGGAAGGGGGGGATATCTTCGTTGCCAAACTGGATCACAACGGCAATTGGCTCTGGGCGGTCAAAGCGGGAGGGATAGGCGCTGACGCGGGAACCTGCATCGCCGTGGATTCTGCGGGAAATGCCTTCCTGACAGGGTATTTTGAAGGCACAGCCAGCTTCGGCCCTCACACCCTCACCTCAAGCGGATATGAGGATATCTTCGCCGCCAAACTGGATCCCGCCGGCAATTGGCTCTGGGCGATGAGTGCGGGAGGGGCAAGCTATGATAGTGGGGTTGGCATCGCCGTGGATTCTGCAGGAAATGCCTTGCTGACCGGGGCTTTTCAAGTAACAGCCAGCTTCGGCGCCCACACCCTAACCTCAAGCGGGAGTTATGATATCTTCGCCGCCAAGCTGGATCCCACGGGCAACTGGCTCTGGGCGAAAAGGGCGGGAGGGGCGCTCTGGAACGCAGGGTCGGGCATCGCCGTGGATGAAGATGGCAATGCCTACCTGACCGGGGCATTTGAAGGCAACGCCAGCTTCGGCACGCATACCATCAACTCAAGTGGAGATAGGGACATATTCGCCGCCAAGCTGGACCCTGCGGGTAACTGGCTCTGGGCGGTCAGGGCAGGCGGAACAGGTTATGAATATGGGGAAGGTATCGCCGTGGATTCTGGGGGCAATGCCTTCCTGACCGGGAATGTTTTTTTGGGTCCAGCCTGCTTCGGCGACCACACCATCATTTCAAGCGGGGGCTATGACATCTTCGTCGCCAAACTTGGTTCAGGGACACCGGTTGATGAGGATCTGATCCCGGAGACATCTGCTTTATCGCGCCTCTATGACGCGTATCCCAATCCCCTGCGCCCTGGCCAGACAGCCATGATCAAAACGAATGTAGCAGAGCGGGAAACCGGCATCTTCACCGTCCTTAACCTGCGCGGCCAAGTCATTTCCCGCCATGCTCTCGGCCCGGGCAGCCATCAGATCAGCTTCGCCAGCGGCAATTTACCTTCCGGGGTATACCTGTATCAACTCCAAACCCCAAGC
>JAHYIU010000096.1 GCA_019429425.1 Candidatus Syntrophosphaera sp. | reverse complement strand
CGGATTCTACATGACCGCCACCACCGGACCGCGCAGCCGTTATATCTATAACGATACTGCACCCTATGACGCGTTGACGGTGACCGGCGGAACCGGCTACGCCAACATCCCGAACGTGATGTTGGGAAAAGGCGCTCCTCCGGAAGGCCCTCCCAACGCGCCGATCCTCACCTATCCCGCCAATGGCCAGATCGAGCTGCCGGTTGAAGGCTTCAACCTGCAGTGGAGCCCGGACTACAGCGGCGGCGCCGGTGTTCCGGACTACTACGCTGTGTATATGTCCATGGACGAACTAACGATCTATGACGACTACTACTGGGAAATACCCAGCGCCCACTTCAATCCTGTCACCGAAGGCGGGATCGCCTTCAGTTATGACCAGCGCTGGTACTGGACCGTGGAAGCCGTCAATGCCTGGGGCTCCGGTTTGGTCGATCCTCCCCAGTGGTTCGAGATCATTTCGCCCCCGGCGCAGATCTCCGTTGCCCCCACCTCCCTGACCGAAACCCTGGCCTTCGGCAACACCAGCGTCCAGCAACTCACCATCTCCAACACTGGCGGAATGCCGCTCAACTTCTCCATCGGGCTGCAGGAAACTCCGCCCGTCAGAAGTCTGATCACACCTGTCGATCTCTCGACCTTCCAAGCTCCCAGCCATTCCAGAAACTTGGAGAGCGAGCGCAGCCCCTTCATCGGACCGATGACTGAAGAAACGAACCGCGCCATCTTCGACGTCCAGTTCATCTATCCCGTGTCCGGACTGGCTGTCGGCGCTCATTACGGAATCGTCACCGACGGGGATTTCTTCTATTCTGGGAACTGGCAGGGTACCGCAGGAAGCCAGACCATCCACAAATACAATCTGGACGGCACCTTCGTGGAAGATTTCAACATCGACGGTGGCGCCATGGGTATCCGTGGCCTAACCTGGGACGGCGAATACTTCTATGGATCTGCCAATAGCACAACCATCTACAAGATGGATTTTGCTGCTGGTACCACTGTCGGCACCATCACAGCCCCTGTCGCCGTGCGCGGAATCGCCTATGATTCCGACAACGACGCCTTCTGGATCACCACTGGCTGGGGTGGACCGCTGAGCCTGCTCGCTCGTGACGGCACCGTGCTCCAGACCCTCACCACAGCAGCCAGCAGCATGGGAGACATTGTCTTTGACAATATCTCCGGTCCCAATCCGACCCTTTGGGCAAACACCCAGAACGGCTCATTTGGGAATATGCTGCAGCAGATCAGCCTGACCGACGGCTCATTGGTGCAAACCTTTGATGTTACTCCCGATCAGATACCTGGTCTTACTATCGACAATATAGCCGGCGGCATCACCATCGCGACAAACCTGGTGCCCGGCAAGGCGTCTCTGGTTCCCATGGTACAGAATCTCTTGTTCTACGGCCTGGAACTCTGCCAAACCGCCAACTGGGCTCTGCCCACACCTGCCACCGGAACCGTGCCCGCGGGCCAATCTGTGGTCGTTGACGTGACCTTCGACGCCGTGAACAACCCTCCCGGCTACTACGAAGGCGACCTGGTCATCACCCACAGCGCCCCCACCGCCACGGTGTATGTGCCGATCGACCTCACCGTCACCGGAGATTGGGATCCCGTCTTCGCCATCAATCCCACTGCCTGGGAATTCGGCGATCTTGAGATCATGAATCCTTCCGTGAAGGAGTTCACCATCACCAACCTGGGTGCCCCCACCCTGACCATCAACGCAGGCGACATCTACCTCAGCGGCGATACCGAAGGAAACTTCACGCTCAACGCTGACGGACTGCCTGTGGCATTGGGCAACAACGGGACCTACAGCTTCACGGTCACTTTCGCACCCCTTACCGTGGGCGCGAAGACAGCGACCCTGAACATCCAGGACAACCTCACCGCCCGCGTGCTGCACACCGTGCCGCTGAGCGGAACCGGTTTGGTTGAACCCATCGGCGAGATAGTGAACCTCAACGCCACTGTGGTAAACAACGAAGACGTCCTGCTGACCTGGGGCCTGAGCTATGGCGGCGGCGGAACCCCCGGCTGGATCCACTATGACGACGGCATCAACTACGATTCCATCGGCACAGGTGGAGTGGCCAACTTTGACGTGGCGATCAAATTCGATTCCGGCACCATGTACGGCTACAACGGAATGGAGATCACCCACATCAAATTCTGGCCCGCCTCCTCCCATACCAACTACACCCTGAAGGTCTGGACCGGAGGCGATGCCGGCCTCATCCCGACCACCATGGTCTATTCCCAAGCCGTGACAGTGATCCCCGACCAGTGGAACGACTTCACGCTCACCACACCGGTGCCCATCACCGGGACCGATGCCGTGTGGATCGGCTACAACTGCGACGTGCTGCTGGATGATGTGATAGGTGAGTACTGGCCTGCCGGTTGCGATGCTGGTCCCGCCCTGGTCAATTACGGCGACCTGATCCAACTGGGCGGCACCTGGTACAGCATGTACACGCAATGGGCGCTGAACTTCAACTGGAACCTGCAAGCCTATGTGGATGACCCCGGTATCCTTGCTTCCAGGTCCCGACTGCTCAGCATACCTGTGGTTAGCACGCAGCCGAGCGACGAGTTCCTGCGCCGCAACATGCTCAGCACAGCGAACGACAATCCGCCTCAAAACCGTGTGCTACGCGGCTATAACGTGTATCGTGACATGGTCCAGATCAATTCCTCGCTGGTACCCACAAACTCCTACACCGATTACGGCCTGACCCCCGGAACCTACTCCTACACTGTCCAGGCCATCTACTACAGCGCGAACTCGGCCATGTCCGATCCCGCGATCGCGGTCATAACCCCGCCTGTCCCGATCGCCCTGCCCTTCCTGGAAGACTGGGTTAGCGGCGACTACACAACCAACCAATGGACTGCGGGAAGCACCAACTGGTTCGTAACTCCTGGCACTGGCAATCCCGCTCCGTCCCTGACCTTTGGTTGGAGCCCGACAGTCACAGACTACGACATTCCCTTCACCAGCCACTGGTTCGACGGCAATGTCCCGGATCGGATCGACCTGACCTTCGACATCATGCTGGATAACTACGGCTTGGCCTTGAATGCCATGACCTGGGAAGTGTATGACGGAACAACCTGGCATTTCCTGGGCACCGTTGACAACTCTGCCGGAGATATTCCTTGGACGACCTACACCTACGACATCACCTCATATGTCGCGGGCGGTAACTTCAAGCTCCGTTTCCGCGCCACCGGTGCGAACAGCTACGACATCAACTACTGGTACATCGACAACATCGCGTTGACCCTGACCCCGCTCGCGCTCGACGCTCCGGATGTAGCGATCGCCCTGGTTGGCGGTGTTCCCACGCTTAGCTGGCTGGCAGTCGATAACGCCACGACCTACAACGTGTATGGCTCGGCCGATCCGTTCGCGGCAGATCCCTGGACACTTCTGGATACCACAGCCAACCTTACCTACACCTACACAGGTGTGGAAGCGCTGAGGTTCTTCAAGGTGACAGCCAACAACTAAGGCACAAGTTCGATGCCAAACGCTCTAATGAGCAACTGAACGATTAACCGCGGTGGCGACACCGCACAAGATAAGCCCCCGGCTCCGGCCGGGGGTTTTTTAGGCTCTCTTTCAAACCAAGTGCGTGATTGGAACGTCAAGTCCGGATGCACAATCAGAAGGTTGCAGATCTGGAGAATCGGCAAAGGCAGCACGGCTGCCTTCAGAAGATGTCTGTGACAACTTTCGCTGCTGACCAACCCCGCCGCAGGTGGGGTGAAGGACAATAGGCGGCGGCTTCAGCCGTCGTATTTCATGATCAGGCCATCCATGTTTCATGGCCCCACCCCCTCAGCAAACTCAGAATCTGAGTTTGCTGAGGGGGTGGGGAATACTGGCCAGATAAATATGAGCTCCGAGAATACCCGGGATTAATCCCGGGTCTATTGTCCTGCACCGGTTGAAACCGGTTTGTCTAAAGGCTTAGCGGTCTGTGACAGCTGTGGCAAAGCGGAATTTGCCACCCCAAAACCCAGCCCCGGGGATCGGGAAGACATGTAGCCGGAGGATTCCAATCCTCTGCAAATGTAGACGGATGATTCCGATTCATCGTTTGAAGGGCTCTGCGAGCCGCTGTGGCAAAGCGGAATTTGCCACCCCAAAACCCAGCCCCGGGGATCGGGAAGACATGTAGCCGGAGGATTCCAATCCTCTGCAAATGTAGACGGATAATTCCGTTCCTCCGTTTGAAGAGCTCTGCGAGCCGCTGTGGCAAAGCGGAATTTGCCACCCCTTCAATCTGCGTCTGAATATCTGACCCACTTGGTTTGAAAGAGAGCCGTTTTTATTGCCCTCAGAGCCCTGGCTCATGGCGGCGGATACTTCGCCCAACACATCCCGAACAATGTTGGGGATGTGTAAGGTGAGTATGAGAGGGGCGTTGATTCAAGTGAGAGGATAAATGAGGCTCACTTTCAAACTGAGTGGGTCAGGTTTTCATCAGGGGCAAGAAGGGGTGGCAAATTCCGATTTGCCACAGCGGTCTGCTGACCGCTTCTGAAGGCAGCCGTGCTGCCTTTGCCGATTCTCCAGATCGGCAACCCGCTGCTTGTTCAATCCGGATTTAACGCGCCAATCATCCACGCGATTTGAAAGAGAGCCATAAATGATGCTCAACAATTACGAACAAACCAGCTCCCGGTACCAAAGCCTTCAAATAGCATTCTGAAGAGGAATACGGGGTACGTGGATACCTGTCTACCCCATTCACACACAGCGAGTTGCAAAAATGTAAGGATACGCAATTATCCTGCAGGAGATCATATGTATTGATAGCAATTACTTGCAAAAATGTAAGAATAAATCCAGGTTCTGGGAAAACAATTGCAGAAAGAAAAGAGGATAGAGTGGGAAAAATGCTTACATTTTTGCAAAGTGTTATCTGGTATGGAGATAATCCTGTAAGAAACAACGGCGTATCCATGCGTCCTTGCATATATCTACAGTACAGTTAGTTAAATCAGAAACATGGAAACACTTGTGAAAGCCCAGGCGATCCAATTGACTGAAGTCTTTATGGCTCACTTTCAAACTGAGTGGGTCAGGTTTTCATCAGGGGCAAGAAGGGGTGGCAAATTCCGATTTGCCACAGCGGTCTGCTGACCGCTTCTGAAGGCAGCCGTACTGCCTTTGCCGATTCTCCAGGTCGGCAACCCGCTGCTTGTTCAATCCGGATTTGACGTGCCAATCACCCACTCGATTTGAAAGAGAGCCGTCTTTATTTCAAGACCTCAGGTCGTCCTGTTTAAATCAACGCGATCCGCCTTAATCCGTGATAATCCGCGGGAAACTCTTTGTCAGCCTTGTGTCCGCCACCACTCCCAGAAACGTGCAATGCCCTGCTCGAAACTGGTGGATGGATCATAGCCCAGGAGCCGCCGCGCTTTGGAGATGTCTGCCCTGGTCCGGAGCACATCGCCTTCCTGCGGGGGAAGGTGTTCCTGACGCGCTTTCATCCCCGTCACCTCTTCCAAAACCGCGATCATCCCGTCCAGCCTGACCCCGCGGTCGTTGCCGAGGTTGATGATCTCGTAGCAGGGGTGGTTCTGGACATAATCCAGAGCGCCCAGAATGCCGTTGACGGTATCCGCGACATAGGTGTAATCCCGGCTGCTGGAGCCGTCGCCGAAGACCGGGATCATCTCTCCGCGGGCCATCAGGCCCAGGAATTTGTGGATGGCGAGGTCAGGCCGCTGGCGGGGTCCGTAGACCGTGAAAAATCTCAGGCAGAGCATGGATATTCCGTAAAGGTGGTGCCAGGTGTGGCAGAGCAGTTCGCCGGCCTTTTTGGTGGCGGCATAGGGCGAGATGGGGTCATCAACCCGGTCGCTTTCGGAAAAGGGGATTTGGGGGTTGTTGCCATAGACCGAGGAAGAGGAGGCAAAGATGAACTTGTCGACGCCGTGCCTGGCGCAAAGCTGCAAAAGATTGAGCGTGCCCAGGACATTGACCCGCGCGTAGAGCTCCGGGTCCGCGATGGAAGGGCGCACTCCGGCCATGGCGGCCAGATGGGCCACCAATGCGGGTTTGTGGGTTGCAAAGACTGATTCCAGAGCCTGGGGATCGGTGATGTCGGCCTCGACCAGCGTAAACGAGGGATTCTCCAGGCAGGCGCTGATGTTGGCCCGCTTTATCAGGGGAGCGTAAAAGGAGCAGAAATTGTCCAGGCAGATGACCCTGGAGCCCTTTTGCAGCAAGGCTTCGCAAAGATGGGAGCCGATAAAGCCGGCGCCGCCGGTCACCAGGATCGGATCAGGCCAGCTCACGCGTGATGCGGGCCCCGATGCCATTGAGCTTCTCCTCGATGCGGTCGTAGCCGCGGTCGATGTGGTAGATGCGGGAAACGACCGTTGTTCCCTGCGCCACCATGCCAGCCAGCACCAAAGCCGCGCTGGCCCTCAGGTCCGTGGCCATCACCTCCGCGCCGCTCAGGGCCTGGACTCCGGTGACAGTGGCCACGTTGAGGTCCATCCTGATTTCGGCCTGCAGCCGGTTCAATTCGGCGATATGCATGAAGCGGTCCGGAAAGATCGTGTCTTCGATCCGGCTGGTCCCTTCCGCCAGAGACATCAGGACGGTGAACTGGGCCTGCAGGTCGGTGGGGAAACTTGGATAGGGCAGGGTTGTGATGTCCACCGGCTTGATCTTCAATGGGGGGACGACGGTGATGCTGGACCGGCCGACTTCCAGTTCGCAGCCAGCTTCGCGAAGTTTATCCAGCAGGATGGCCAGATGCCCCGGTTCGCAGTTCTCCACCGTGACCGGCTCCGTGCTCAGGGCTCCGGCGATCAGGAATGTCCCCGCTTCGATGCGGTCCGGGATCATCTGCATCTCCACAGGGAAAAGTTGTTCCACCCCCTCGATGGTGAGGCTGGTGCTGCCTTTGCCGGAGATATTGGCGCCCATCTTGTTCAGCAGGTCGATGGTGGAATCGACCTCCGGCTCCATCGCGGCGTTGAACATGCGGGTGGTTCCCCGCGCGAAAACCGCGGCCATGAGGGCGTTGATCGTGGCTCCGACGCTGGATTTCTCAAAGTGGATGTCCGCTCCGGTGAGTTTATCCGCGCGGGCGTGGATGTAGCCGTGTTCGATATTGATCGTTGCGCCGAGGGCTTCCATGGCCTTCAGATGCAGGTCCACGGGCCGGGTGCCGATCGCGCAGCCTCCGGGGAAGGAGACCCGCGCCTCGCCCAGCCTGGCCAAAAGCGGCCCCAATACATAGATGGAAGCGCGCATCTTGCTCACCAGCTCGTAGGGGGCTTCGTTGAAGCAAAGGTCGCGGGAATCGATGGCCATGGCCCCAGCTCCGTAATCCACCCGGGCGCCGAGGACGCGGAGCACGTGGGCCATGGTTTTGAGGTCGATCAGGTTCGGCACGTTGCGCAGAACGGATTTTCCGGGTGCCAGCAGGCAGGCTGCCATCGCAGGCAGGATGACGTTCTTGGCCCCGCTGACGGCGATCGTGCCGCTCAGCTTGCGGGTTCCTTCAATGATGAAGCGGTCCATGTTTTATCCTTTATCCAAAATATCGTTGTCCGGCTTAGACGCTAAATTTCCGGCTTTACCTGCAAAACCAGATAGCGGTCCCGGCCGCTAAGGTCTTGCCCGGCCTGGATAACGGCAAAGCCCAGACCTTCGGCCAGAGCTGTGATCCCCCCGCGCTGAAACGCTCCGTGCTCAAAGAACACGAGACCCTGCTCTGCCAGGCGGGAAGCGGCCCCTTCCAGGATGCGGCGATAGTATTGCAGGCCTTCTTCTGCGGCCAGCAGTGCTCCGGAGGGCTCAAAATCCCGCACGCGCGGTTCCACATCGGCGTATTCCGATGCGCTGACATAGGGCGGATTGCTGATGATCAGATCGAAGCGGCCTTCTCCGGTGGGGAAGAGGTCGCCCAGCTGAAAGTCGATGGCGCAGCCATGCCTGGCGGCATTGCGTTTTGCCACTGCCAAAGCTTCGAGGCTGGAATCGGTCGCGCTGATCACGAAAGCGGGCCAGTGTTTCTTCAAGACTATGGCGATCGCTCCGCTGCCGGTGCCGATCTCCAATACCCGCGATCCCGGCTGCACATGCTTCAAGGCCAGTTCCACCAGTCCCTCAGTTTCCGGGCGCGGGATCAGGACGGCGGGTCCGACCTCCAGTTCGAGGCCAAAGAACCAGCTTTTCCCGAGGATGTATTGCGGAGGCTCGTTCCTGAGCAGGCGGGCGTGATATTCCCAAAACTTTTGAACAACCCCAGCATCCAGTTCCCGGTCCCGCAGCAGCGGGAGCTCCAGAGGCTGGCAGTCCAGCAGTTCCGCCAGCAGCAGGGAAACGTCGCGGGGATCAGCGCCGGAGGCAGACAGCGCTTCAGCCAGGAGCAAACCGGCCTTCATGCCTCGGCAAGCTG
>JAHYIU010000095.1 GCA_019429425.1 Candidatus Syntrophosphaera sp. | reverse complement strand
AATCAAATTCACGACCTTCAGCATCCAGTTGGAAAGGTGAAAGAAAGCCGATCCACCCACGATCAGTTGCATGGTGCCCATTGTGAACACCAGCAACAGCACAAGCACTATGATCAGCGTGACGCTGTCCAGAGATTTCTGCGAGATCAAGCCTCCTCCCCGCGAAAACTTTTTTTTACCCTATCGGGCGGCTTCGGGATATTGTCAAGATTTATCCGTCGCAGGGGAAAGTCGATGGGGCCATTTAGCTGACAACCCCCGCGGCGGGTTGGGAAATCGGATCTGAGGCGTAGGCAATGGAATCATTGTTGGCGGCAGTTGTCAAACACGAATCACTATTTTGGCGTATTTATATCCTTCATTTGAATGGCTTACAATCCATGTTGATAACATCATTCTTCCTGCAAGCCTTTCTTTCTGCCAGACAGATAGTTGCCTTTTCGCTCTCCTTATCATTACGGTGTCAATACGGACTCACTACGGACTTTGTCCGTAATGAGTCCGTATTGACACCGTAATGATAAGGGGAGCCATGGGGGACGGAAATTTGCAGAAGACGAGTTGAGCGAGGCGGGACGCGAATCGGCGGCAGAGGGGTGGCCGGGACGCGCAGAAAAAAGCAGTTGACAAATAGGTTGAGCGCTTAGTCTTGCATTTAGGGACGCGCTTGCACTCCTGGCGGCCCGCAATTATTGAAGAAGAGGTGAGAATTGAGGACACAGGCCAGCGTCAGGACCTTGGCAACGTTCATAATGCTCTCGTTTGCGATCTGCCATATCCAGGCCCAGAGCCTCGGAATGGAAGGCCGGGAGGAGACTTTCGTGGCGGACAGCCTGTTCATTTTTGGGCAGGTCGTCCACGTGCTTCCGGACCAAACCGACCTTGATCTGGCCTGGCTGGAGCGCGGTCCCCGCAACATCACTTCGGGCTACTACATCATCATCCGCAAGAACCAGAACCTGCTTTGCCTCTATAAGGACGGCATCCTCGTTAAGCTGTATCCCGTGGCCACGGGTAAAAACCGGGAGGATAAAGACGGAAATGAGGATTTCGCCACGCCGGAAGGCCATTTTCGCCTCAAGCGGGTATTTGATTCCACTGATTGGATCTACGTTCCGCCGGACAAATCCGGCGAGTTCAAAGACGTCTATGGGCCCTGGTATTTCTCGGTGGATGTGCGCAGAAACTTAAGTTTCAGCGGCAGACACTGGACCGGGATCGGCATCCATGGAACCAACGCGCCAGCTTCGATAGGCCAGCACATTTCGCCGGGCTGCATCAGGCTCCACAACCGGGATGTGCGGGAATTGAAGCAGGAACTGGACCGGATCGGCGACCTGAATCTGGTCCAACTGGACATTTTGCCGTGAAAACATTGCGAAGCACAAGTTTATTGGCGTTGGGCCTGATCTTGTTATCAGGCCTGCTTTCCTGCGCGGAGGGCCCCAAATCGGGCCCCGGTATGCGGATCGTGGTCCTTTCTCCCGAAGTGGCGGAGATCATAGCCGCGCTCGGGGCCGCTGATGAAGTGGTGGGAATAACCGAGGAATGCGACTTTCCGCCTGAACTGGCGCAAAAACCGAAGGTGGGGAATTTCGGCGCGGTGAAGAGAGAGGCCATTCTCGCCCTCAAACC
Source organism: Candidatus Syntrophosphaera sp. (assembly GCA_019429425.1). Lineage (NCBI taxonomy): Bacteria > Pseudomonadati > Candidatus Cloacimonadota > Cloacimonadia (SeqCode) > Cloacimonadales (SeqCode) > Cloacimonadaceae (SeqCode) > Candidatus Syntrophosphaera > Candidatus Syntrophosphaera sp. The sequence goes on along the minus strand of JAHYIU010000095.1, from coordinate 6,831 downwards.
AGACCTGATCTTCACTTCAGCCCTGGAACAGGAGGCCCTGACCCAGGAACTGCGCAAACTGAAGCTCCCGGTTCAGCAGATCTATCCGCAAAGCCTGGCCGACCTGCCCCGCTCGGTGATCAAAATCGGGGCTTTGATCGGAAAACAGGAAGAAGCGCGGATATTGGCGGACAGCCTCGAAACGGCCATCCGGGAGATCCGGGCTCTGGCGGTGGGGAAAAATCGGCCCAGAGTGTATGTGGAGATCTATCGCGATCCGTTGATGAGCGTTGCGGACGGGTCATTCGTAGGCGAATTGGTCGAAACCTCGGGCGGGGACAACATTTTCAGCAGGCTGGAGCGTGATTATGCCAGGGTCGACGCGGAAGACGTGGTTGCCGCCAAGCCCGACATCATGATCTGCTATTCCCAGGACACGCTGGCCAATATCCTGGCCCGCAAAGGCTGGCAGGATATTCCCGCCATCCGGGACAAGCGGATCTACTTCGAGGCAGACATCGATCCGGACTGGATCTTGCAGGCAACTCCGCGCTCCATCCTGGGGATGCGGAAACTGCAGGAGATCATGTGGCAGTGAGGCACTCAAAGTGAAGCCTGTGAAACTCTTTCCTCTGCTCCTGATCCTGCTGGGACTGCTGGTTATTGGGACCGCCCTGTTCAGCGGCACATCTGACCATAATATCATCTGGCAGTTGCGTTTGCCCCGCGTGCTGCTGACCCTCATTGCCGGGATAAGCCTGGCCGGGATCGGTTCGGTCTACCAAATGATGCTGGCCAATCCGCTCGCGGAACCGTATATATTGGGAATCTCCTCCGGTTCGGCGTTCGGCTCCATCCTTTTCGGAGTGCTCGGCCTGACACTGTTGATGCCCCTCGGAGGCTTCATCGGAGCGGGTGTGACGCTTTTGGTGGTGTGGAAGCTGGCGCAGAAAAAGGGCAGTTTCGATCGCAGCCGGCTGCTGATCTCCGGAGTGATCGCCGGGATGTTTTTCGCGGCGGGGATCTCGCTGATTATGTACCTGTTCCAGAAAGATACGATGATCATCCTGGGCACCCTGATGGGCAACCTGGGGCGGGTCTTCACCCATGCAGAATGGCGCGTGTTTCTCGGTTTGACGGTGGTTTCGGCGGCCATATTGCTTAGATTGTATTTCCGCTCCACCGCTTTGGACATCATGAGCGGGGGTGACGTATACGCCGGCAGCGTGGGGATAAACGTGTCCCGGGTGCGCAAGGAGATCTTCATCCTCACCTCAGTGTTGATTGGCATCACGGTTTCCTATGCCGGGATCATTGGTTTCGTTGGATTGATCATCCCCCACGTGGTGAGGTTTTTCATCCCCTCCGGGCAAAAACGGGTCTATCTCTATTCCTTGGCCACGGGCGGCATCTTTCTGCTGGCCTGCGACCTGATCGCCAAAAACATCGCCGCCATCGAGCTTCCGGTGGGTGTTGTGACTGCCGCGATCGGTTGCCCCTTCTTCATGTGGCTGATGCTGAAAAAGTGATTGTTGGGGGCATGGTTTCACTGGTGAAACCTGGTACTGCCGTCATTCACAGGGGCAGAGAGCCCGCAGTGTTTTGTAAAAGCGGGATTGTTCATAGCAAGGCCGGATTGATCTGTTCAGCAACAAGCTCCAGTGGAGCTTCGCCAGTTGGGACGTCCGCGATCCCAGCTGCGCCATCCTGCTTCGCGCGTTATGCGTTAAGCGTCAGGCGTGAAGAGCGACCCGGCCCGGAAAGGGGAAACACAATTGCCAGAGAATTCCGTCCTCCGCAAACTTAACAGAAACCCCGTATACGAGAGTAAGCACAAGCCCCACAAGCGGGAACCCCAGGAAACCGGCATTCCGAAAAAAGGGGCAAAATGCCGGTAGGATAAGCTTCGAACGATTTCAATCAGGGCGGAAAACCCTCGCGCCATAGAAAACCGCCACCCCGTTGGGGGTGGCGGTGCTTCAAACGAGACTGCTGCTAATTAATAGGAGCGGTCGTTTCTGCCGCGGCCGTACTGCGACTTCTTTGCCTTGCGGCAATCGGGGCAGCGGGTGGGCTCGTTGGTGAAGCCCTTCTCTTTGTAAAATTCCTGTTCGCCTTCGGTGAACAAGAATTCCGCCGAGCAGTCTTTGCAAACCATTTTTTTATCTGGCATGGCGTTCTCCTTATGTTCTAGGACATCTGACATTCGGGTTTGAGGCAGTCCCAGTACTAAGGAAGATGCTCATGGAATGTATAGATCCCTGATTTCAGTCACCATGATTTAAAGGGCTGATATCTGTCAATGTTTATTTGAACATATATTTTTAACACGCCTGAAACTAAAGCTGGAGCTGGAACCACCCGGGAGCAGAATGGATGAATGGAGGTTCCCGAGGATCCAATAGCGACAAGTGATTTGGTGGATCGTTCGTGACCACCGGGATCCCCTTTCATATGACTTGTCCGTTTTTCTGGTCTTTCCGCGGTTTTCGCGTTTCGCCGCTCTCCCAATTCTCCGCTCCCTGCTGATGTTTTACAAGTTTTGGCACTGAAATTGCATATAAGGATATACAAAGTAATAACTAAAGCTAAAAACTGATAGAGAATAAGGAGAGGACATGAAGAAGTATTTCGTCATGCTCGCGATCCTCGGCCTGGTGGCATTGCTCGCCGGCGCCCAGGGATCCATAAAACTGGGAAACGCCCCCACCACAGTTGAACTAACCCGAAGCGGTACGGACGGCTTGAGCCTCCGCTACGGCATCGATAAACTGGATTTCCAGGAGGTCCAGACCCCGGAAGGGACCTTTGTTGACCTCTGGATAGCCCACTACGCCAGCACCAACGCCACTGGCCTGCCCAAACTGCCCTTGATGCGGCAGATCATCAGCGTACCTGAGGACGCCCAGGTGGTGCCAAGCTTCACGACCGTACTGCGCAAGACGATCAGCCTGCGGGAGGCGGGAGTTTATTATCCGCTGATCCCAAGGCAGGAATCGATCTCCAAAAGCACAGATCCCAGCACAGTGCCCTTCGTGGTCGACCGTGAATTCTATAATGGCGGCGCCTGGACCAGGGAATCCTCCATCCGGGCGGAAGAAATCGGCCACATGCGTGGTTATCGCCTGTTCGCACTTGATTTCGAGCCCATCAGATACAATCCCGCCAGCGGCGAGATCGAGGTGATCTACAGCGCGGAAGTGGAAGTCCGCTTTATCGGTGCCAACCACGCCGCCACCCAGGAACTGCGGGCGAGGACATTTTCCCCGGCCTTTGAGGGCACGTTGAGAAGCCTCCTGCTCAATCCTGAAGACAGCCGCGTTACACTGAACCGCTATCCGATGAGCTATGTGATCATCACCCCCCCGAACTTCGTGAACGCCTTGCAGCCTTTCGTGGACTGGAAAACGCGGGAGGGCTTCAACGTGATCGTGGCCACCACCACCCAGACCGGCACCTCCGCCAACCAGATCAAGGCCTATCTGCAGGGCCTTTGGGATGCCGCCACCACGGAAAACCCCGCCCCCTCCTACCTCCTTATCGTGGGTGACGTGGCCCAGGTTCCCGCAAACACTGGAACCACAGGCAGCCACGTGACCGACTTGACCTACGTTCGCCTGCAGGGAACGGATTTCGTCCCTGAAATGTACTTCGGCAGATTCTCCGCCACCACGGAGGCCGAGGTCACCAACCAGGTCAACAAGACCCTCATGCACGAGATGTACACCATGCCCAGCGACGCCTATCTGAGCGAAGTCGTGATGATCGCGGGAGTGGACGGCTATTATGCCCAGACCCACGCCAACGGCCAGATCAACTATGGCACCAACAACTATTTCAACCCCGCCCACGGCATCACTTCGCACACCTATCTGTACCCTGCCTCCGGATCTTCAGACGCCCAGATCGTCGCCGACGTTTCCGCGGGAGTCGGGTATGTGAACTACACTGCCCACGGCAGCCAGACCAGTTGGGCAGATCCCACCTTTACCATCGCCAACATCAACAGCCTTCAGAACACCAACGAATATCCTGTCGTGGTGGGCAATTGCTGCCTCACCAACGCTTTCAACACCGGTGTCTGCTTCGGCGAAGCCTGGCTACGCGCCGTCGACAAAGGCGCAGTCAGCTATATCGGCGGAACGAACAGCACCTACTGGGACGAAGACTATTGGTGGGGCGTGGGCTGGAAACCGCCTGTGGTGGGAACCGGATCGCCTTTCGTGCCTGGCCGCACCGGGGCTTATGACGCCATGTTCCATGACCATAACGAACCCTTCGCCGACTGGGGCACGAACGTCGGCGCCGCCACGTTCATGGGTAACATGGCAGTGGTCCAGTCCAACAGCAGCCGGATCAACTATTACTGGGAAATATATTCGATCATGGGCGACCCCAGCCTCATCCCCTACCTGGGAATTCCCGCCCAGAACAGCTTTCAGGCTCCGGACACTATGTTTATGGGCCTCGGTTCGCTGGATATCATCGCCGATCCCTACAGCTATGTGGCGATCTCCATGAACAACGTCCTCCACGGCGTTGGCCTGGCAGACGAGAACGGCAACCTTACCTTGAACTACATTCCCTTCGATGAACCCGGCACCGCCCAGATCGTGATGACGCGGTCCCTGCGCCGTCCCCTGATCGCCAACGTGCAGGTGGTCCCGAACGTGGGGCCATATGTGACGGTTAGCCCCATCACCGTGATCGACCCCAATTCCAACGGCATCGCCGAAGCCGGCGAGACCATTAGCATGGGCCTGACCTTCAACAACGTGGGCATCGAAACGGCCAGCAACCTGACCGTGACCCTCAGCACCGCCTGCGAGTACGTCACGCTTCTGAACAGCGTAGAAAACCTGCCGGATATCCCGGCCGGAAGCAATGTTACGCTCAACGACCTGTTCAGCGTGTTCATCAGCCCTTCGATCCCCGACCAACTCTTGGTTAGCTTCGATTTCAGCGTTAGCGACGGCAACAATGTGTGGACCTCCACCCGCAGCATCGTGGTCAACGCGCCCGACCTGCAATTCGGCAATGTAACCCTCTTTGACAGCAACGGCAATGGGTTCCTGGAACCCGGCGAGACCGTTTCCGTGACGGTGGACATCACCAACAGCGGACACATGCCCGCGGACAGCGGAACCCTGGATGTCGTGGTCAACAATCCCCTCGTGAGCGTGAACAACACCCATTTCATGCTTCCCGCGATCGGCATGGGCGTTACGGTCCCCATCAATTTCACAGTCACTCTCAGCCCGGACCTGGAAGATGGAGCGGTGATCCCCGTGGGCATCGCCGTCAGCGCCGGCCTGCAGAATATCAACCACTGCATCCTGCTGCCGATCGGCATCATCGGCGAGAACTTCGAAACCGGCGACTTCTCCAGTTTCCCCTGGCAGAACAACAGCCCGGTGCCCTGGGCGGTCGTGAGCGGCACGGACAATGCCTCCTCCGGAAACTACGGCGCTAAATCCGGACTGATCACGCACAATGCCTCCACCGAGCTTTCCCTGACCTTGAACGTTGGCGCGGACGGCAATATCAGCTTCTGGAGAAAAGTATCCTCAGAAGCGAATTACGATTTCCTGCGCTTCAGCATCGATAGCACTGAAATGGGCGCCTGGAGCGGAAATCAGGCCTGGGCTCAGTTCAGCTATCCCGTTTCCGCCGGCCTCAGGACCTTTAAATGGGTATATTCCAAAGACGTTTCCGTGAGTTCAGGCAGTGACTGCGCCTGGATCGACGACATCATCTTCCCGATGTCCGGCAGCGGAAACATCGCCATGATCTATGTTCCAACCGATGAGATCAGCTTCACGGGCGTGTTGCCCAACCAAAGCTATTCCGCGGACTTCATGGTGCGCAACCTCGGCAGCGTCGAGCTCAGCGGCATGGTCTCGGTGCCTTTGAACTTTGGACTTGCCTACAATGGCGTTCCGCTCAACAATGACCATAACTACAGCATCCCCGCCGGACAAAGCAGGACCTACACCCTCACCTACGTGGCACCGGACCCCACGGTGAATCTGGAGCTCGAGGTCATCATCACCTCGAACGATCCGATCGATCCAGCCATCATCATCCCGGTCCATGTGCAGGGAAGCCTGTCCAACGACGATCCTGGCATCCCCGCGATCACCGAACTGAAGGGCAACTATCCCAACCCCTTCAATCCTGAGACGGCCATCCGTTTCTCCACCAAAGGATCCGGACCGGTTAGCCTCAAAATCTACAACGTCAAAGGCCAGATGGTCCGCAACCTGGTGAACAAGGACCTCCCTGCCGGAGATCACAGGATCATCTGGAACGGCAAGGATGACAGCGGCAGGAGCGTTTCCAGCGGCATCTACATGTATCGCATGGAAACCCCGGACTACCACAAGACCCTGAAAATGATGCTGATGAAATAGCTTGAAACCGGGAAGGCGGCACCCTCGCGGCCCCGCCTTCCCCATTCATAAACGCTTGAGAGAAGGAATGATAATTTATATTGACAGAGAATTGAAGCTTCAATATTTTGTTTTTTTTGCAAGAGAAAACATGGACGTGGAAGCTCGCGCTTCGGCATCCAACCATATAATTTGCTAGATCCATCAATGGAGGAATCGATGAAACGATTGTTTTTGCTCATTAGCCTCGTTATGGCGCTGTTTGTGGCGCTTAACGGGGAACAGGTGACCGTCAGCGGTTACCAGAACGAAGTGCGCCTGCTGCAAAGCTCGCCCGGCAACATGGTGCTGGAGCTGACCCTGGGCCATTTCCTCACCGAGCCGGTCCAGATCAACGGCAGCACCTGGCACGAACTCAGCCTGAAAAAAGAAGGCATCACCCTGGAAGAGGGCTATCCCC
>JAHYIU010000094.1 GCA_019429425.1 Candidatus Syntrophosphaera sp. | reverse complement strand
CGGCCAGAAATCCCAGCAAGGCGGGCAGCGGATTGCCCTTGCTCATGGCAATGGCGGGATTGAGCAGGCTCCAGAAACTGGCCGCGATCATCACTCCGGCGGCGAAACCGAGCATTGTGTCCAACAGCCAGGGCTTGAAGGACCTGAAAAAGAGGACGAAGGCGGCGCCGACGGCGGTCATCAGCCAGGTGAAAGTGGTGCCCAGCAGGGCCAGGACTACGGGATTGTCAATTCCGAACAGCATTTCAGGAATAGAAGGCTTCGATGGCGTCCAGCATCTGCTGCACGGCAGCGTTGGTATCATCCACTGCCAGGGTGCGCTTGTCCCCGTTGTCGAAGGTGACGACCACGTTTCCGAGGCCGCGGGAGATCTCCCGGATCTTGGGAATCACGATGTAGCATTTGCCCAAATGCTCGTCATCGTAGGTGAAGATCGCTTTCATGATGTCTCCTTGGCCCGCTTGGGATCAGAGCTTGAGGTTCAGGCTCTGGCTGTATCTCTCGCCGGGGCGGAGGTATTCGGCCGCTTCTGGCAAGAACTCGATCAGGGTGTAATCCGGATCGTCAGAGCCTCTGAAGTATTCGTCGAAGAAGTAGCAGCGCTCAGAAGCCTCAGCCTTGAGCGCTGCTTTGTTTACAATGGAAGCGGTCCCCGAGAGCCGGATATAGCCGGTGTGGCCGTCCTCGGAAAGGGGAACGCAGATCTCCACCCATTTGTTGGCCGCGATCTGCCCCACCTTGGCGTCTCCGCTGAAAGTGGCGAAAAAATGACGCCCCGCGTGGATGAACAGGACCACGGGCCGCACCCGGGGTTGTTTTTTGTCGACTGTGGCCAGATAGACATACTGGTTTTGCCCTATCCAGGCCATTATCTCCTGTTGGAGCGCGGATTCAGATACCCGGGCCATGGCTGTTTTATTTATGGATGGTTATGGACTTGATGAAAGCCTGGTTTTCCGGGTTGGGGTTGTCCGCGCTGTCGCGGGGCAGGTTTTCGATCGTATGCACGACGTCCATGCCCTGGGTTACCTTTCCAAAAACCGTGTGGCGCCCGTCCAGATGGGGGGTTCCGCCTTCGCGGGTGACGATGAAGAACTGGGAGCCGTTGGTGTTGGGGCCCGCGTTGGCCATGCAGATGTGGGCATAGAGCACAGGCGAGATCAGGATCTGGGCATGCAAGGGATCGCGGAGTCCGGTGCGCTCCTGAAACCACTCGATCGTGTGTTCCATGATGGGGGCTCCGGATTGGGTTTCCTGCACCCTGCGGACAACGTCGAAAACCTCTTCGGCAGGGGCAGAGGCGGATTGCATGTAGGGAATGATGATCTGGGACCAGACCAGCATGGCGGTCTCTTCATCCTCGATGCTGCCGGTCACCTGTTCGCCCTGGGTGTAGCATTCGTCTTCAAAACGGTAGTCCGGGCCGCCCTGTCCGTCGTTGGCGCGGTCCCCGTCCTTGGTGTTGGGATCGCCGCCCTGGATCATGAAATCCGGGATGACGCGATGAAAATAGGTGTCGTCGTAAAAGCCTTCGCTGCTGAGCTTGACAAAGTTCTCCACGGTCTTGGGAGTCTTGTCCGGCCAGAGTTCCAGCTCGATGTTTCCGTAGGTGGTCACCATGGTCGCTTTCACGACGTTCTGTTCTGTTTGCATGTTCTCCTCCAATGCGTTGGCTTCGCCCTTACCCGCGTTCGTCTGACAATTCAGCAGGGTGAGGCTGAGCAGCAGGATCATGGCCGTCAGGGCCGTTTTGAGATGGATCCGTTTCATTTTGATTCTCCTTGTTGGCATAGTGTTCAAGATGTAAAATTCCATTGATGATCTCCACATAGCTGTGGTTTTGTATCCAATCCCCGCTGTTCACATAGGTGCCGCCCTCCAGTTCCCTGATGGCGGGTTTGTGGCTGTGGCCCATGAACACGAGGTCAAATTTGTTCCTGCGGATCTGGCTTTGGGCGTATCTGAGCAGGCCGCTGCTTTTTTTGCTCTGCAGGATGTGGGAAACCTCGCGCAGCCTGCTGGAGCGGGACATTTTCCCACCCAGGGCCAGGGCCAGGTCCGGATGGAGCAGGGAAAAAAGCTTCCTGGTGGCCGGGAAGCGGACCAGGCGGCGGAAAAACTTGTAGCGAAAGTCATTGACCGTATGCAGGTCACCATGGGTGAAGAGCATTTTTTTGCCATCCGCCTCGAGGGAAAATTTGTCGTCATGGATCTCCATTCCCAAGTAGCGGGAAAGAAAATCTCCAAACCAGAAATCGTGGTTTCCGCTCACCAGCACCAGCCTGCAGCCGTTTTCGGCTATTTCCGCCAGCCTGTGGAGCAGGGGGAAATACTGCTTGATCATGGCGTATTTCCAATCGAACCAGAGGTCGAAGATATCGCCGTTAAGCACCATCAGGTCATACTTTCCAACCGCTCCGCGCAGAAAGGACAGCACCAGTTCTTCGTTCTGAAGGTCTGCCTCGGTTTCGGGCGCGAACTTGTAATGGATGTCCGAGATAACGCAAACGCGCATGTCAGCCCCGGGAGATCAGATAGTAGATGATGTTGCAGCCAAAGCGCAGCGCGGCTTCGCGGACCTCGGGAGGGTCCTTGTGGGTGGAGGGGTCAGCCCAGCCGTCGCTGATATTGGTCTCATAGGTGTAGAAGCACATCAGGCGTCCGTTTTCGTCAAAGATGCCGAAAGCCTGGGGCGGTTTTTCGTCATGCTGGTGGATCTTGGGCAGCCCCGTGGAAAAGTCGAAAAAGCTGGTGAACAGAGGAAATGAGCCGTCCAGTTCGACGAGGTCGTACTCTGGAAACACACGTTTGATCTCGCGCCGGAAAGCTGTGTCCATGCCATAGTCGTCATCGGCATAGAGAAAGCCGCCGCGCAGCATCCATTCCCTCAGGTTCTGGAGCTCGCGCTCATCGAAGCGGATGTTTCCATGCCCGGTGAGATAGACGAAAGGTTGTTCGAACAGCCTGGCGTCGCTTGCCCGGACCACATTCTGGTCGAGGGGGAAATCGGTGTTCAGGGTGGAATTGACAAACCTGGCCAGATTGGGCAAAACTTCGGGATCGTTGTACCAATCGCCGCCGCCGTCATACTGCAGGCGGGCAAAACCGGTGCGCGAGACCGAGCCGGTCACCGCGGACAGCATTCCGCAAAGAATCAGCAGGATCCCGGGAAGGAGATGTTTGGCCTTCATCAGTTCACGATCTTCAGCTCGATGCAGATTATGGAGTTGTCCACCACGGCGTAGAAGCACATGGCATAATCGTCATAGGGGGATAGGTAGCTGAGGTTTTCATTGAGCTGCAATTCGCTCATGACGGTGCCGTTCTGGCTGTCCAGCACGCTCAGGCCCTTTTCCATGGGGATGACAGTTATGCTGCGGTCAATGCGTTTGTCCTGATTGGGCGTGATTTCCAGCATATGGGGATAGGAATGTCCGGAGAGGTTGATCGCCAGTTCCTGGCGCCAGATTTCCTTTCCCTCTTTATCCAGGCCGACTGCCTGTTTGTTGGCCAGGCAGAGGTCGATCCCGCTCTCGGTGCTGAGCAGGGCCAGGATCGGCGCTTCGAAAGAAGTTTGCCACGCCAGTTCCCGGGTTTTCTTGTCGTAGCCGAGCAAGGTGCTGCCGCTCACCAGATAAATGTTCTGCTGGTTGAAGGCCGGAATGGCGGTCACGGGATAATCCAGATCGGCGCTCCAGGCCAGGTTTAGTTCAATGCTGCGGGCTGGCGAATTGAGCACTTTGCCCACATTGGCAAGAATCTCCGTGGTCATGGCCCGCATCTGGCTCTGGGAGACATCCTGCTTGGCCTGATGCAGCTTGACGTCGAAGAACCTGCCGCCGAAGGCCATGTAGAGGATGGCCAGAAAAGTGGCCAGCAGCAGGACAAAAGAGGTCACCTGGAGCTTGTTCATCCGGTTCTTCTTCAACTTTTGCAACTGGGGGATGTTCTTGACGACGAGCCAGAGCGGGTTTTGCACCCCGCTGTAGGATTCGATCAGCGGCAGCAAGCTTTTGACCTCGGTACCGCTTTCAAAGACCTTGCCGGCAATGCCGCCCGGCAGCACGATCAGGCTCTCGTTTTCCGCCAGATGGATATGCTGGGTCCGGACCTTGATGTCCTCGCCCGAAAGCCCCAACAAACCAAGCTCTTCAAGGCTCTGGACATGGAAGTTCTTCCAGTTCCGGCCCACAACCTCGAGTTTTTTTCCATTGGTGGAGGCGCAGAAGATCCGGCCAAACTGGACAATATAGATGTCGCTGTCATAAACGACGGCGAAAAAGAGCGAGACCCCCTTTTCCTGCAGATCGGTCTTGCGCAGGCTGGCATGGAGTTTCCAATGGAAATCGGCAAAGAAGCTCTTGAGCCAGCTTTCGATCTCCATCTTGCTGATCTCCAAAACGCCGGAATTCATGATCTCCAGTTTGATCTGGGTCTGGATCTCTTCCAAAGCGAGGTTCTGCTCTTCGTTCAAGGCGCAGAGAAACCAACCGTAGCGGCCGTCCTTGCTGGCCTGGAATTCGCAGAGGCTTTGAGGGTATTGGGATGATCTGCTGAGAATCGATATCATTTTAGGTCCACCATCTGATCGAACTGCGCCAGAAAACCCGCAGCAGCGTGGGCAGGTCCATCAGCATGTTTGTGTAGGCGGCGTTGGCAAGGGGGCACCAACACTGTCTTTTATGAATGGAGCGGCGTTCCAGCTCCGCGTTGTGGCTGAACCAGATCTCCCTGAAATTGTATCGATTTTGTCGCAGGTTGCCCAGGCTTTTGGCCTTGATGCAGCAGCTCCAGACGTCTCCATCCGGAGAGATCTGAACCGAGGCCACCCCGGAATAGCAAGGCAGGACCTGGCGTTGGTCGCGCATGATCCTCTTCACGAGGTTGTAATATTCGATCCTGAAAGCCATGGTGATCTTGTTCATGCCTTTGTATTGCTCATTTTTTATGCTGTGGATGAGGTAGTCGATGGCGGATTTATAGGCCACCAGCGAGGGGGTGATGTTCGCCCCCATGGTGTCCAGTTCCACGCGTTCCTCGGCGATCTCGGTGATGTAGGAATCTGGTTTCAAATGCATCAGCCCGTTGGCAATGCTGGGAAAGCTTTCCACGTTGAGTTGCGAGATCACGGTGTGGATCCCCACCGCCAGATTCGGAATCTTGAGAGATTTCAGTTTGTTGAAGGTGAGGATGGCCTTTTTGTAGTTTCCGGGGACGTTGCGGATCTCGTCGTGCTGTTCCTCAATGCCGTCGATGGAGACGTTGATGATGATCTGGGCCTTGGGACACGCTCTGGCGATCGCGGCAGTTTTTTCCACGATCACATTGGTCAGGATCCCATTGGTGGGAATGTTTATGATCTTGGGCCGGGAGATGGAGTAGATCGCGCTCACCACTTCCACAATGTCGTTGCGCATGAAGGGCTCTCCCCCGCTGAAGGTGATCCAATATGGAGCCCTGCCGATCCTTTTGAAGGTCCTTGCATACTCGTCAACGCTGAAATTGCGGGCCTTCTTTTTCCAGATGTTACAGGTGCTGCAGCGTGAATTGCAGGTGTAGAGCAAACTTACGGTATAGTTGATGGGCAGCAGGCGCGGAAAGCCGATGTGTTTCATCAGCCAGTATCCGAGCATTCTAAAAAGCAGTTTTATCATAATTGTTCAAATCCCTTTAGGATTTCAGATTCTTGGCGGAATGGGCAATGTCCCAGGCAAAGGGGTTTTTGCCCCGGACATGAAAATCATAGCTGCCCAGCAGGCGGCAGCAGAGCTCCAAAACCATCACCGCCAGTATCTTGGCAGCGGTTTTGGGAAATTCGCGCAGTTCGGCCAGCAGGATCCAGAGAAGGGTCCCGCCGTTCTGGGACACCACTTTGTAGCCCTGCCGTCTTTGCAGCCAGAGATGGCCGTTTTGGATCCTCCGGCGCTGTTTGATGAAGTCCTTGAGGTTTTGCGGCCCCCGGTTGCTGATCAGGGCGTCCGGCACGTAGCGCAGCTTGAATCCGGCAGCGCGAACGATCGCCTCGATGCTGGCTTCGTCGACCGCAGATTCCTCGGGAATCTCATCCATCAATTTGCGAAAGGCGATCATCTCACCCAGCTTGGGAGAGATCAGCGCCATGCGATGATGCAGCCGCCAGAGCAGATTGACGGCATAGCCGATGAAAGTGCTATCTGAATTGACGGGAACCGGCCTGCCGCCCGTGGCCCCGATCCTGGGATCGGCAAAGGCTGAAACCAGCTTTTCTATTGTATCGCGCGCGGGGATCACATCGCCGGAGATCACCACCAGGAGATCGGACGCCGCTTCCCGCAGAAAGATGTTGATGGCGCTGGATTTGCCTTCACGGCGGGGCTGGGCGATCAACCGGACCTCAGGATGGCCGACGGCGAACTCCCGCACCAGTTCGTCCGTCCCATCCGTGCTGGCGCTGGAGACGACGATGATCTCGGCGATCCGGGCCCGGCGTAGTTTTTGCCCGCAGAGGGACTCCAGCAGCGGAACGATGTTTCCAGCTTCGTTGTAGGCAAAAACCCCCAGAGAACAGGTCTGAATTTTATTCTGTTCCATATAATTCACTGCGGTTTGCCGCTCTCGATCCTTTCCTTTTCCAGAAGCTCCTTGCGCACCGAATCCAGGATCCCGTTGAGGAATTTCCCGCTGCCCTCGCTGCAATACTTTTTGGAAACTTCGATGGCCTCATTGATCACCACCGCCGGCGGTGTGTCCGTAAACATCAGTTCATACACGGCGACGTGGAGGATGCTGCGGTCAAGCAGGGCAATGTTGTCCAGCCGCCAGTTCTCGCTGTGGCGGTCGATCTCGGCCTCGATCTCCTCCTGGTTGATGATCGCGTTTTTGATCAGGTCGTCCGCGAAATCCAAAACCGGCGCGGAGTTCTCGATCTTTTCAGCGGCCGCGAGCTGGCTGAGGATCTCTGGATATTTGTTCAATTGGTCATACTCGCGGAATTCGGCTCCGACCTCCGCGAAATCCAAAGCATAAAGCGTCTGAACCGCTAGCTCGCGGCTTTTACGCCTTTGTCCCACTCTGCAGTTCCTTCATCAGGTTCAGCATCTCCAAAGCCGTGCTGGCCGCGGAAAAACCTTTGTTCCCGGCTTTGGTGCCAGCCCGTTCCAGGGCCTGCTCGATCGTGTCCGTGGTCAGGATGCCAAAGATGACTGGTTTGGCCTGGGTCAAAGCCACCTGGGCAACTCCTTTGCTGACTTCCGAGGCCACGTATTCGAAATGGGGGGTCCCGCCCCTGATGACCGCACCCAGGCAGATCACGGCGTCAATTTCCTTGCTCTTGGTGGCGGCCTGGGCTATTTGCGGGATCTCGAAAGCCCCCGGCACCCAAAGCACCGTGATGTCCTTTTCGCGCACGTCGTGCCGGACCAGGCAGTCGATCGCGCCCTCCAGCAGCTTTCTGCTGATCAGTTCATTGAAGCGGCTGACCACCAGGGCGAACCTGTATCCCTTGGATACGAGATTTCCTTCGATAACTCTCATTATGATGCTCCTTTTGAAAGGAATTTTTCTATGAAATGCCATTTTATTCAAAGGCGCTTTTCGTTCAAGTAAAATCTTTCCAAACCCCCATCTTGCTCCAGGTAAGGGACCAGGATCCCTGCTTAATAAAGGCTCTTTAACAGATCGGGTGGGTGCTGGGCTCGCCTAATCTTGAAAAAACCATTAGCGGACAGCCCAAATCCTTTCGGCAAAAAGGGCAAGGCTGACTTCAGCAGCACTCTTTGACCCCTGTGTAAAACAGTTATTGCCCCGCTTAGGGTTGCAATTGAAATCCTGACCTGCCTGACTCGCATAGACCCCTATTTAACTGCCGATCTGGACTTTACGGCTGCTGATTGACCAATGCTCATTATATCTGTCTTTAAACATTATCCATTAATATCTTCACCATATGGCTCTCTTGATCATTACGGTGTCAATACGGACTCATTACGGACTTTGTCCGTAATGAGTCCGTATTGACACCGTATTGATAAGGGGAGCCAGACCAGCTAGAAAATCGGAAACTTTGGGATCTTTTTTATAAGTATCAAGTAAAACTGCAAATAGTATCACTTTCGCTGCAAATCGCTGTTTTTGGTGAGACCCCAGTATCAGGGTTTCTGCAAATCGGTATCAAGGTTTCTGCAAATCCCCGGACTGCCAATGTACCTATTTCATCAATAGCACTTTATGACTTAAGGATATCCATTCAGCCTGCAGGCGGATAAAATATATTCCAGATGATGCCCGATCACCGTCATTGTCTTTGCCATCCCAGACAAATCTAACACCTTCACTTGTAATTTGTCCAACGGAAATTGATCTAATGAGTTGCCCCTTGATATTGAACACTTTGATAGGTCGATTAGGATCCACATGCCCCTTGATCTCTATCACGAGGTCATCGACTGCCGGGTTTGGATAGCATCTTATCCTATTTATCGCTGGAACAGCTACCGGGTCGTCAATATCTGTGGTCGAGTAAGAATAGATCGAGACATTATCCTGCGCAAAGAAATACAAGTATGCATCGTCACTCTCGATATGGCCGGTATATGAACCTTGGGGCAGGTAATAATCAGGCGTAATGAACCCAGTTGGATATCCCTCTGTTGAGTCCCAAATGTTGGTGTAAATTCCAACTCGTTGTTTCTCAGGTTGTTTGAGGGCATCTGATATCCCTCGTTACTCACAATCTATGTAAGGCCAAGCGGCAAATTGCATTGTTTTCATCTTG
>JAHYIU010000093.1 GCA_019429425.1 Candidatus Syntrophosphaera sp. | reverse complement strand
CACTTTTCACAATCAAAAAAACTGGATCCCGGGTCAACCACCCCACCACCCAACAAGTTGTGCGGCGAGGACCCCGGCGCCCGGGATGACAAAAACCTGGCTTTGTTTGTATTATTCAACGGTCTTCGAGGACATCTATTTGTTGTGGCCCCACCCCCACCCCAAACACAGATACGATCTGTGTTTGGGGGAGGGGGTGGGGAATTTGGGGGACAGATGCCCGATCGCCATGCCATACCCGGGATAAATCCCGGGCCTATTGTCCTGCACCGGTTAAAACCGGTTTGATGATCATTGCGGAGCTTTCTTACGTGAGGGATAAATCCCCCCGCCTATTGTCCTGCACCCCACCTGCGGCGGGGTTTTTCAACTGTCTGCGCCGGTTGAAACTGGTTGCGGCATTACTTACATCAGCAACGCCCCTTTCATGAGAAAAAGCTTTACACAAATTGTGTCCTACTTTGATTTGGACTGAGGAGGTTTACCATGAGCAGCAACACAATAACCTTCCTATTGTATCATATAGTGTTCAGCGTTAGGAACCGTGAGCCTCGATTGGTCAGACTTATCCGGGATAGTATGTATCCCTATATGGGTGGGGTCATCAAGAACATCGGTGGAATCCCGATTGTTATCAACGGTACTCGCGATCACGTTCACATCCTGTGTTTTCTCCCCCGCCACATATCCTTGTCTGAATCCATCAAGATCATCAAGGCCAAGAGTTCGCTTAGGCACAACCGCAATTTCAACCCCAATGGACTTCCGCTGCATTGGCAGGATGGATATGGGATTTTTACTGTGGCGGCAGAGCAGATGGATAAGGTAAAACATTACATTGTAGAACAAGACCAGCACCACATGAAACGTGGATTTGCAGAAGAATGGGATATTCTGCATAACAAGGCCATCGATTACATGAATAAGTCGCCTGAAATGATCTCCGACTTTGTGGAGGATTGATTCATTATCAAGGGCATTGACCTGTAAGTTCCATCTATGCTAAAACCCCGCTGCAGGTGGGATGCAACTGTTAATCACTATTGGGTGTTCATTCGATGTTGTTTTGCCCATTGACAAACCCCGCCGCAGGTGGGGTGCAGGGCAATAGGCGGCGGCTTCAGCCGTCGTATTAAAAAGCGTGGATGTTTGTAAATTTGACCCCACCCCCCACCCCAAACACAGATTACATCGGTGTTTGGGGTGGGGGTGGGGAATTTGGGGGACATATGCCCGATCGCCACGTCATACCCGGGATAAATCCCGGGCCTAATGTCCTGCACCCCACCTGCGGCGGGGTTTTTCAACAGTTTGCGCGTGTTGAAACCGGTTGTTGATTATCCAAAAATTACCTTCACAAAGGATGAGTTTTCCGCCTACTGTCCTGTATACCGTTGAGAGTCCTTAGTGATAGAAACTATGGCCTTCTATTCTAATTGGACAATAGGGTTTTTTATCTCAGCGCCAGCTGCTCGAAAACGTCTATCCCGACAGGAATACAGGTTTCGTCAGGCAGGAATTTGCCCGAGTGCAGGGGCTCGCCGCAGCCTGAGCCCAGCCAGAACAGCAGGCCGGGATACAGCGTGGTGAAGAAGCCGAAATCCTCGCCGGCCAGCGCGATCTCCGCGTCCTCATATCGAATGCCCAGCTCCGGGCAGATCCTTTGCAATTCTTCCACCAGGCCCTCTGAATTCACCACCGGGTCGTAACTGCGCAGGAAATCCACCTCATATTCGGCGCAGGTGCTTCTGGCCGCCAGGGCGCAATTAGCCAGGATCAGTTCGTTGATTTTGTGGCTGATCTCCTTGGTCAGGCTGCGCTGCGTCCCCTCCAGTTTGCAGAGGTCGGGGACCACGTTGCGCACGGTGCCGGAGCTCATTTTGCCGATGTGGCAGATCACCCTGGCGCTGGCAGCCAATTCCGCGATTCCGCTCTGCGTCAGGCGCATGAATTCAATCCCGGCGGAGAGCGCGTTCACGCCCTGTTCCGGATAGGCGGCATGGGCGGAGCGGCCTTTGAAGATGACGTCGAACTCCTGGGGGATGCCGAAAAACACTCCCGCCCGGCTGGAAACTGTGTTCACGGGCAGTCCGCTGGCCACATGCAGCGCGAAAACCTCGCCCACGGGAAAGGTCTGGATCAGCCCTTCGGCCAAAACAGATTCCGCCCCGCCCTGGCCTTCCTCGGCTGGCTGGAAGAGGAACAGCAGGTTGCGTTCGGGCTTGGTGGCCGTGATCCGCTCGATCAGGCCCAGCAGCACTGTCATGTGGACATCGTGGCCGCAGGCATGCATCATGCCCTCGTGAAGGGAGGCGAAGCCGCAGCCTGTGTTCTCAGTCACTGGCAGGGCGTCCATATCAGCCCGGAACAGCCGGTAGTCCCCTTCACCCTGGCTGTATTCCACCAGGATGCCGGGGTTGGTGGCAAATTCGTGGACGCGGATCCCCTCAAGCTGGCGCAGTTGGCTCAGCAGCAGGGCCTTGGTCTCATGCTCAGCGAAGGCGGGCTCGGGTATCCGGTGCAGTTCCCGGCGGAGCTGGCCCAAGTCAAAACTCATATCAGGCCTGCCTTTTTGGCGTGCCTGGCCAGGATGCGCACCGCGTTGGTGGCCGCCCCCAAACGGACGTTGTGGCCCACATTCCAGAAGCAGACGGAGTTCGGCCCGGTTCCGAGGCGCAGGCGGCAGACGTGGCTGGAATCGGATGAGCCCAGGTCCCGCGGCGTGATATAGGTATTTTCGTCATAGGCGATGGATTCGCCGGCAGCCAGGGCTTCCGCGGCCTCCCGCAGGTCGACCGGACGCTCAAATTCCGCGTAAACGCTCTCGCTGTGGCCATGGATCACGGGCACCCGCACCGCGGTCGCGGCTACGGCCAGGTCCGGTTTGTCCAGGATCTTACGGGTTTCCAGGCGAATCTTCTCCTCTTCTTGGGAATAGCCGTCATCCTGGAAAGCCCCGATCTGGGGGATCACGTTGAGGTCGATCAGTTCGGGATAGATGCCCTTGTCCGTGCCGCCGGAACGCTGTTCCTGCAAGGTGCTGATCCCCTTGTGCCCGCTGCCGGAAACGGCTTGGTAGGTGCTGACCACCACCTTGCTGAGGCCATACAGCCGGTCCAGGATCGCCAGGGGCAGCACCAGCTGGATCGTGGTGCAGTTGGGATTGGCGATGATGCCGCAATACCCTTCCACCAGGCTGCCATTGATCTCCGGCACGATCAGCGGGACATTCGGGTCCTGCCGGAAGGCCGAGGAATTGTCGATCACGACGTTGCAGGCCTCGGTGGCGATGGGCGCGAAACTGCGGGCCACGCCGGCTCCGGCGGAAAAGAGCACGTAATCGTAATGCCGGAGCATGGCGTTTTCGGTGAGGACCTGCACGCCGAGGGGCCTGTCGCCAAAGTAGAGGACGGTCCCTTCGGAGCGCGCGGAGGCATAGAGGTCCAGTTCCTCCGCGTGGATATTGCCTTCCTCCAGGCAGGTGATCATCATTCTGCCCACTTCACCGGTGGCGCCGACGATGGCTATTTTCATCCAAAAGTCCTTCAGTTATGATATTAGAAAAGCCCTTTTCTGCGGAGAGCCGGCTTTTGTCAATGCAAAACTTGACAAAAAGGCCGCCGCGGGAATCTTAACCCACGAAGCAACGCCCCAGTAGCTCAGGGGATAGAGCAGCGGTTTCCTAAACCGTTGGTCGGATGTTCGATTCATCTCTGGGGCGCCACTTCTAAAGGACGCCATGAACGCTTTCGAGCCAGGTAAGATCGTGCTTTTTTACCAGCAGGAAAGGCTGTGCGCAGGCCTGATCACAGCTGTGACCGAGCAGCGCTGCCAGGTCCTCGATGCCGTGGGCGCCAGCTTCAACCTTCCCCTCGGACGTTTCGTATTTATCTCCCAGGATGTTTACACACCTGTTTCTTCCGCAACATTACTCAGCTTTGAACAAGAAATGGCGATTACGCTCGGATCCCTGCCGGAGGCGGAGATTCTATCAGTTCTATCCAAAATACCCACCCCCTTCAGTTTTGCTGAGGCTTGCGCCGCCCTGGTTTACGAGGATGACCTCCGCCGTTTCTCGCTGTTCCATTATCTCAAGGAACGGCCGGACCTCTTTGTCTCCCATAAAGGCCAGTTCCGCACCCGCGGCGAGGATGAGCTCAGGCTTTACCGGGAACAGCAGCGCCGGGAAGAGGAGCGGATGCGCTATCTGCAGGAGGTCGAAAGATTTCTCAAAGATGGCGCTGGGGAAGACCTGCCTGCCCAATATCGCGGGCAGTTTCTGGCCGAACTGCGCGAGCTGCTCGTTTCCCAGGAGCGCAAGGACCTGGCCAGGCTGCTGCGCGCCACCGCGGGAGATAAAGCATTGGAAGAACAGGTCCAAGCCCTGCGGCTGCGCTTGGGCGACATCCTGCCGGAGACAGATCCCATGGCTGCCGGGAGCGGCATTCCCATCCTTTTTCCCGCGGAGCTGTGGCGCCAGGCGCAAGCTTCGCAGTCCGGTCCGGTCAGTGACGCGGAGGCTTTCAGCATTGACGCGGAAGACGCTCCCGACCACGACGACGCCATTTCCATCCAGGCTTTGCCGGAAGGCTGGCTGCTGGGGGTCCATATCAGCGACGTAGCCGCCTGTATCCCGAGGGACTCGGACCTGTATCGTGAAGCCCAAAGCCGCGTGGCTTCGCTCTATCTGCCGGGGGAGAGCGTTCCCCTGCTGCCTCCGGAACTTTCCCATGCCGCCTTCAGTTTGGTCCAAAGCGAGCCGCGCCCCGTGCTTTCGCTTTATGCCCGGCTGGATAAGGATTTGAAACTGCTTGACCATGAATTCAGGCGCGAAACCCTCAGCCTGAAGCATAACTTCAGCTACGACGAGGTGGACCGCCGGCTGGAGTCCAGGCCCTTTGATCTCTTGAACAAGATCTGCCTGAGACTGAACGAGGAGCGGACCGGCGGCGAGAACGGCCGCAAGCCCCGCTATTTCTGGAATCTCAAGGTATCCGGACACGACATCCGGATGCAGCGGATCGACAACCTCAGCCCGTCCAGATTCATCATCGAAGAGCTGATGATCCTCTACAACCGGCTGTTCGCGGAACGGCCCATGGATAGCGGCCTGCCTCTGATCTACCGCAATATCGCGCAGTTTCCCGCCACCGACGAGGATGAGGAGGCCCCGGCCTTCGGTTCCCAGGCCTATCTTAGCACCCAGGCCCAGTTCCATCCCGGAATCGGCTCGCAGGCCTATCTGCACGCCACTTCCCCCATCCGCCGCTTTACCGATATCGTGAACCAGGCCCAGTTCGAGTCACTACTGGAAGGCAAAAACCAGCCCTACACGAGCACTGAACTGGATGAACTGATCCCCCGGATCGAAAAGCGCCTGCTTTATCTGCGCGCCGTGGCCCACCGCAGCGAGCGTTACTGGCTGCTCCGCTATCTTGAGCAAAAACATTTGGGCACCCCCCTGGACGGGATCCTGCTGCGCCGCCTCAAGCATGGCTACCTGGCGGAGCTCTCGCGCTGGGAAAAGAGGCTGGTCCTGCGCTGTGAAGACAAACCGCCGCTGCAGGCACCGGTCAAACTAGTCGTCTCCAAAGTGGACCTGGATGAACTCGTCGCATATGCGGATGTGATACTTTAAATTCTCACACAGATTACACAGATTACACAGATTAAAAGAAGATAAGCACGCAGATTTCGCAGATCACGCAGATTTACAAATTGATAAGCACGCAGATTTCGCAGATCACGCATATAAAAAAGATTTAATACGGATTTAACGGATTACACGGATTTACGGATTAAAGAGGGAGAATAGGGGAATACGAAAAAACTCTGAAAAAGATCAAATAAGCGCGGAAAAAGAAAAATGGACAGTATCCCTGTCATCCCTATCCATCCTGTGCATCCCTAATCTATTCAAAGAAAATCAGCGAAATCAGCGAAATCTGCGTGCTTATCTTCTTTTAATCTGTGTAATCTGTGAAATCTGTGTGAGGCCTCAAACCAAATAGTGCTGGACAAAAACCCCCTCCCGCTTGGATTGTTCCCCAAAGTTTCAAGCAAGGGAACGTTTAATGGATAACCCTCACCAACAAAACTGGTTGCGCAGCCGGGTCAAAACCGGCTGGGTGGCACTCAGGGACGCCTCCGCCGAGACCTGGAGCGCTCTGGGCTTCAAATGCGGGCTGGAGGTGCACCAACAGCTCAACACCGCCAAAAAGCTTTTCTGCCGCTGCCCCGCCGGCATCTACCACGATTTTGACGATTTCGACGCCGAGATCGTCCGCCACATGCGTCCCACCCTTTCCGAACTGGGCGAATACGACGGCACGGCGCTGATGGAATTCAAGACCCGCAAAAAGATCGTCTACCGCATCAAGAACGACAGCGCCTGCACCTACGAGGTGGACGACACCCCGCCTTTCGCGCTCAACCGCGAAGCGCTGGACCAGGCGATGCTGATCGCCCTGCTGCTGAAGATGAAGATCGTCGGCGAACTGCACATCACCCGCAAGCAATACCTGGATGGCAGCATCCCGACGGGCTTCCAGCGCACCACCATCCTGGGCATCGAGGGCGAATTCCCCATCTCCGGCAAAAAGATCCGCGTGATCCAATTCAGCGTGGAGGAAGACAGCTGCCGCGAGGTTTCGGACATCCGCCACACCCGCACCTATTACGCGGACAGGCTGGGCATGCCGCTGATCGAAACGGTCACCTATCCGGACATGAAAACCCCCTGGGAGGCCCACGAGGCCGCGCAAAACATCCGCTTCATCGCCCGCAGTTCAGGTCTGGTGAGGGTTGGGATCGGAGCCGCCCGCGAGGATGTGAACGTATCCGTCACCGGCGGCACCCGGGTCGAGATCAAGGGCGTGGCCCATATCTCCTGGATCCCCAAACTCACTCACAATGAGGCTTTCCGCCAACATTCCCTGTTGCTGGTCAAAGCCGAACTGGCCCAGAGGATCAAGCATCCGGATAAGTGGGGGATCAGCCACAGCCTGCTGGATCCTGCCGACTGGCGCCACATCCCCATCCTGAAAGAACATTCCGCCCAGGGCTGGAAACTGCTCGCGGTCAATCTGCCCCGCTTTGGCGGCATCCTCAGTTGGTTCAACCAGCCCGGACGCTGCTTTGCCGACGAGATAGCCGACCGCCTGAAGGTGATTGCCTGCCTGGAGCGGCCGAATATGTTCCACTCCGAGGATATTGGGATGGAGGGATTTGGGGTGGAGGAATTTGGGGTGGCAAATTCCGCTTTGCCACAGGGCTCGCAGAGCCCTTCAGAAAGTGAAGCAGACTCCGTCCGCTCGCCGAATCGGAATTCGGCTTCCCAAAATATCCCACAGGGCTCGCAGAGCCCTTCAGAAAGTGAAGCAGACTCCGTCCGCTCGCCGAATCGGAATTCGGCTTCCCAAAAGTCACAGTTTTTCTCTGGCGGGCATGGACTCCAGCAAGACCCCACGGGCACGGTTGACGAGGGTCCTCGAGTCGATGCTCGTTCCTCGCTCGACTCCAGGGAAATCGCCTCGCTCGATTCCAGGGATTGGGATAAGATCCGCTCTGATCTGAAAGCCGGCCCGGACGACGCCCAGATCCTTTTCTGGGCTCCCGATGAGGACATCAAAACCGCCCTGGAGACCATCGCGGAGCGCTGCCAGCTTGCCTTTGCGGGCGTTCCCAACGAGACCCGCAAATCCCTGCCCGACGGCATCACCTGGTTCGAGCGCGTTCTGCCTGGCGCGGACCGCATGTATCCGGACACCGATTCCGCCCCCATCCCCGTCCTCGAGGAGATGATCGAAGACGCCCGCAAGCTGCTTCCCGTGGGCCTGGACCGCCGTTTGGATCAATTGGCGGAGTGGGGGATACCTTTCGACGCCTACACCTATCTGCTGCGCAACAACCTGATGCCGGTGCTGGAGGAGTTTTCCGCCAAATATGACATCGCGCCGAAAAAACTCGCCCTGCTCTACGCCCATCTGCTCAAAGGCCTGCAGGGACGGGAGCCGCTGCCCTTCGACCACCAGCGCGTGGAGGACCTGCTGATCTTCATCGACAAGAGGAACCTGAAATTGGACATCCTCCCGGAGATGCTGAAGGTGCTCTTTGCCAATCCCAACATGCAGTTCGCCTCCGTGTTGGCTGTCCTGGGCCACAAGGAAACGCCCACCGGGGAGATCCTGGCCCAGATCCCCCTGCTCCGCAAAATGTGGGCGCGGGCCAAAACCCCCGGTCTGAAAAGGCCGGATGCCGCTTCCCACTGGATGATGGGCCGTCTGCGCCAGATGGCTTTGGGGAACATTTCCCTCGCGGAGCTGCGCCAGGCAATTGAGAACGGTATGCAGAAGGAGGGGACCGATGCTTGACCTATTCAAAGGTTACAAAGGCCGCGCCCTCGAGGTGCTGAAACATTTCCAGGCCAGGGTTTGGGGCGAAACAAACGTCCAGACCACCCGCGGCGACTTCCAGGGCATCATCCTGCCCCGCAGCGAGAACGACGACGACCAGCACATCGTGCTCAAGCTCGCCACCGGCTACAACGTTGGCATCGACGTGGAAACGATCCAGGGCATGCAGGAGATCGGCTATAAGGAAGCGCACTACAAGATCCCCGAAAAGGAATTCCCCTTCACTCCCGGACTCCCCAAAGTCAAGCTGCTCGGCACCGGCGGGACCATCGCCTCCCGCCTGGATTACCGCACCGGAGCCGTCATCCCCGCTTTTTCGCCCGGCGAACTTTACGGCGCCGTGCCTGAACTGGCGGAGATCTGCAACCTG
>JAHYIU010000092.1 GCA_019429425.1 Candidatus Syntrophosphaera sp. | reverse complement strand
AATACAATTGCTGATGCTATTTTAGACAGAATCGTTCACTCTTCTCACAGAGTTGAACTCAGCGGTCCATCCATGAGAGGTTCCTGGGCGCGGAGCAGGCCCGCCAATCCGAGCAAAACGCAAAGCAGCAGAAATCTGTTCATAATCTCTCCCTATTGTTCATATTTTCAGCGGCCGGCCTTGATCCAGAGGCTGTCTGGCCGCGTGGAGTTCTTGCCGGGCTTAGGCTATCGGCTTTTCGTAGATCCTATATGTCTTGTAGGCGCGGGAGCCGAGCATTTCGGCCACCCGGATCATCATGGTGTTGGTTTCCAGCACCCAGGAGAATTCGCTGTGGAAGAGATTTTTGGGGATGGCATTGCGGTAGGAGATGTAGTGGAAGATGGTGTCGATGCCGCGGTTCTGGTATTCCTTGATCACGCCCATGGTGATGGCGCGGGTGGTGGTGATCTTCCGTTTGGCGAGCAGCGCTTTGATTATGGTGAGGGGATTGACGCGGCCGTTCATGACCTTGAGGACCTCGTTATAGTTCGGCAGCGCCATGCTGAAGCCGACCGGGCGTCCGTCAAGCTCGGCGAAGAGGATCAGGTCCGGGTCCGCCAGGGGCAGCAGCGAATCCACCAGATGCTGAAACTCTTTTTCCGTGAGGGGTACGGCGCCCCAGTTGTATTGCCAGGCCTCGGTGTAGATGCGGAAGATCGTCTCCAGGTCCTTGCGGCACTGTTTCTTGTTCCGGCTCAGGGTGTGAATCGTGACCCCGGTGCGCTTCAGCAATAGCTCATACATCCGCTCCAGGCGTTCGGGGATGGTGGAACGGTCGCTGTAGAAGGCATAGAGGTCCATGGCCTTGGCCAGCCCGGAGTTTTCGCAGAGGGCCTGGTAATAGGGCAAAGCGTGCGTCATCATCAGCATCGGCGGGGTGTCGAAGCCGTCGATGAGCAGGCCCACCTCGTCGTTGATCGTGAAGTTGAGGGGCCCCCGGATGGCTGTCTTTCCCTTGGCCTTGTTCCAATCCCAGGCCGCCCGGAACAGCGCGTCCGCCGCCTCCTGGTCGTCTATGCATTCAAAGAAGCCGAAGAAGCCGATGTTGTCCTGGTGCTCCTTATTGTGCTGGGTGTTGGTGTGGGCCGTGATCCTGCCGATGGTTTTCCCATCCCTCTGGGCCAGGAACAGCCGGGCTTCGGAGTGTTCAAAAAAGGGATTGTGCGCGGGGGAAAAGAATTTCTTCTGGTCGGAGATGAGGGGCGGCACCCAATTCGGATCATTCTTATAGAGGGCAAAGGGCAACATGATAAAATTGGAAAGGTCTTTCTTGCTGCTGACAGCCTTGATCGTGATCATCAGTTCTCCTTTGAGGCCGGGCGCTGTACCGCGGAACTTCCGCTTGCGCATTGCGGGTCATTCTATTTGACTGCTGCCAAAGATGTCAAGAATAATCTGTGCCGTTCCTCATTTTCAGCCCTTTGGGGAGGAAGACCGAATTTTGGTATTGACAGGATTTGCCCCTTTGCGTATTGTGGTTTTTCAAATATGCTAAAAGGAGTCGCCGTGAAAGAAGATCGTTTCCTGCGTGTTCACAGCCATTGTGAAGCCCTCTACGCGGGCTTGTATCCCGGTCACTGGACCGACGACGAGGAGGTATTGCTACAACTTTCCGCTTTTAGCGCAACATTGAGTCCTCTGTCCAAGGCGGATTCGGCCAGCTAAAAACGGCCCTGCCGTCTTCCCGCCCCAAAGGGACCCTATCCGCGATCAGGCGATCCGAATATCCCCCCATAAAATATCAGACAGCAGAGGTAACTTATAATGCAAGCTCTTGGCAGACAAATACTCGTGGAATTCTACGATTGCGATAAAGACATCCTGACCAACGAACAGGAGATCCGCAGCGCCCTCATCGACGCCTGCGTGCTCGGCAAGGCGACCGTCGTTTCCGACACTTTCCATTCCTTTTCGCCCCACGGGGTCAGCGGCGTGGTCGTCATCGCCGAATCCCACGTCGCGGTCCACACCTGGCCGGAATACGCCTATGCCGCGGTGGACATCTTCACCTGCGGCGAGACCATCTCCCCCTGGGACCTGTTCAACCACCTGAAAAAGCGCTTCAAAAGCGAGCACATCAGCCACATGGAACTGCGCCGCGGCCTCTTCGACACGGAGGGCGAACCGCTCAAACACAAGCCTGATTGAACCATGGGCCACTGGCATACGGATTACCACAGCCCCCACCGCGGCCTCTGCTTCGAGGTCAGCGAGGTCTTGCGCAGCGAAGCGAGCCCCTATCAGCAGATCGAGATCGTGCAAACCCCCTCCTTCGGCAAGGTGATGCTGCTGGACGGGGTGCTGATGCTCACCGAGCGCGACGAATTTGTCTATCATGAAATGCTGGCCCATCCCGCCCTGTTCACCCATCCGGACCCGCGCAGCGTCCTGATCATTGGCGGAGGTGATTGCGGCACGATCAAGCGCGTTTTGGAGCACAAAAGCGTGCGCCGGGTGGTCCAGGTCGAGCTTGATGAGCTGGTGACCCGCGTCGCGGCTGAATATTTTCCCTTCCCCGCCCTTGCCAGAAACGATACCCGGGCCGAACTGGTCTTTGCCGACGGCATCGCCTGGGTGCGGGAAACAACAGAGCAATTCGACGTCATCCTGATCGACTCCACCGATCCCGTCGGACCCGCTGAAGGCCTGTTCCGCCGGCCTTTTTTCGCGGATTGCCACCGCGCCCTGGCGGCAGGCGGGATCCTCTGCCTCCAATCCGAAAGCCCCTGGATCGAAAGCCTGCGCAAGGTGATCCGGGAAATGCACCACGATCTGGCCAGCCTCTTCCCCATCGTGAAGGCCTATGGCGCGGCGATCCAGACCTATCAGGCCGGCCTCTGGCTCTTCCAACTGGCCTCCAAGCTCCACGACCCCCTGGCTCCGGAGATCGCCGCCCGGATCGATACCGCGGGGCTGGACACCCGCTATTACCACAAGGACCTGCATTACGGCGCGTTTATCCTGCCCAAATTCGTCAACGAGGTCCTTTCCGGAAGCCGCGTCGATCCCTGAAGCAGCGCATTCCTCAGCAGCCGGCCCTCCTCTGAGGGATGCCGGGACAAGGGGTTTTGTCTTTGGCGAAAAAAACCTACGGTTGCATCAATATTTTCTTGCCCAAATTCAGCCCCTGCCAAAAGTGGGCCCCATGGAAAAAAAGAACGCGTCTGAACTGATCCGCGGCCTTGATTGGCTGCGCGAAGACATCATTGGCAGGAACATCCTGATCCCCACCCCCTATGGCCAGCGGCCTTTGGTATACGCGGATTTCACCGCCAGCGGCCGGAGCCTCCGGTCCATCGAGCGGGTCATCCAAAACATCCTCCAATACTATGCCAACACCCACACTGAGGATGATTTCACCGGCAAAACGATGACCACCCTGCTCCACGACGCGGAAAAGATCATCAAGCGCTGCGTGAACGCCGGCCCCAAGGGCAAGATCATCTTCTGCGGTTCCGGATCGACCGGCGGGGTCAACAAACTCCTCCAGATCCTGGGCGTCTATTGGCCCCCCGCCACCCGGGAACGGATCGCCGAGGTCCTCAAAAGCTGCCTGCTGCGCAATCCCGGAGGCGTCGACTGCAACCAGGCCCTGCACGATTACATGGAAGAGCACAAGCCGATCGTCTTTGTGGGCCCCTACGAGCACCACTCCAACGAGATCATGTGGCGCCAGACCCTCTGCGACATTGTGGAAATACCCCTGAACGCCGCTCAGGAACTTGACTTGGAGAAGCTGGAGGAGACCGTTTCCGATCCCCGCTGGGAGGGCAGATTGAAGATCGGCTCCTTTTCCGCCGCCTCGAACGTGACCGGCCTCAAAACCCCCGTCCATGACGTGGCCCGCATCCTCCACCGGCACGGGGCCCTGGCCTGTTTTGACTTCGCCGCCTGCGCCCCCTACGTATCCATCGACATGAACCGCGATCCCGAATCCTGGTTCGACGCCATTTTCCTTTCCCCGCATAAGTTTTTAGGCGGCCCCGGCACCTCCGGGATCCTGGTCTTCAACGCGGACATCTATCCCCAAAACCTGCCTCCAACAGTGTCTGCCGGAGGAACGGTGGATTTCGTCTCCCCCCTGAAAGAGGAATACGTCCGCGATATCGAAAGCCGCGAGAAACCTGGCACTCCGGGCATCATGCAGGCCTTGCGGACGGCCCTGGCCTTCCAGCTCAAGGAAAAGGTGGGCCACCAGGTCATCGACATCCTGGAAAAGCATCTCTACGAAAGGTTCAAGGCCGCCTTCGCCGGAGACGATCGGATCGTTTTCTACGGGCCCCAGGAAGCGGAGAAGAAAGTGCCGATCGTGCCTTTCAACATCATCCACCGCGACAAATACCTCCATCCCAAATTCGTCACCCGCCTGATCAACGACCTCTTCGGCATCCAGACCCGGGCCGGCTGCTCCTGCGCCGGGCCCTACGGCCATTTCCTGATGAACATTCCTCTCCAGGCCTCGGATTATTACCGCTGCCTGATCACCAATGCCGGCTACCACGGGATAAAACCCGGCTGGGTGCGCCTCAACCTGCATTACTGCATGACCGAGGCCGAGGTGGATTACCTCATCGCCGCGGTCAAATTTGTCCTCGCCCACGGCCATAAGTTCCTCACCCAGTATGAATTCAACATCCGCACGGCAGAATGGAAACACGTCGGCTATGCCATGCCCAAACCCATTGAACTGGACATCGAGGCCGGTTTCGGGCCGGATCTCATCTGCCAGCAGCCGGTTTCCGATCCCGAAGCCGCCTTTGCCGCGGCTTTGAGCGAGGCGGAACGCGCGGCGGCGGAGCTGCCGGAGGAATTTGAGCTGCTGACCTTCGAACCCGAACTCGAAGCCCTGATGTCCTTTTACTTGCACCGGATGGCGCCCCTTTGATCGTAGACAGATCGTTGTCCTGAGCCGGACGCTTTCAAGTTGATTCTGAGATAAACAAAGCCCGGAAGGTGATTCCGGGCTTCCCATTACTTTCCGGAATACCGTTTCTCCTGGCTCAGTTTTGCAGCCTCTGCAGAAAATCATCCACCCAGCGGATCTCGCCTTCCGTCAGAAAGATCCAGCGCCGGGCAATGCTGACGTGCTGGACGGGGCAGTCCATTCACAGCATGAATTCTTCCAGGGCACGGTTTTGCTCGCTGACTTCGGTGACTGATTCCACCAGGTCCATTCTTTCCACCTGACCAGGGTTTTGTAGATCGTGGACATCGAAATCTCCGTCCAAAAACGCATGTCGCGGGGCACCCGTATTTTTACCGCGCAAAAAAAAGCTTGACGCCTTTGCATGAAACAAATTATTGTAGAGTTGATGTTCAATGTGGCAAAGGAGGAACAAATGAAGTTTCTAAACTTGGCCCTGCTGCTTGGGCTGATGGCCCCGGCCCTGTTCGCCAGGCCCCTGGAACCCGGCAGGCAGCCCGGGATGACAGGCTTGCCGCAGGGAAAACCACCATCCGAAGTGAGGGAACCGCCCCAGTATACGTTCAGCAAATTACCCACCTCTCTCATCACCAACTATTACGACTACATGATCGGGAGCTACCACAGTTTGCCTCTGAGGGTGATACCCAATTCTGCTGGCGGCGGCTATTTCATGACCTATCATGGAAGGCGCCAGGCCACTTCCTATCGCCGCGCGTTTTACGCGTATCTCGACCCCATCGGAAATATAGTTAACAACAGCGAGATCATGACTGGGTATAACCTTGAGGGATACCCAACCCTGGCGGTGGATCCGATATCCGGGAAGCCGCTGTATGCCTGGCAAGCCAACACCGACGGTGATGCCGAGCTCGAAGTGAGGTTCTGCTCCGATGCGTTCATCGCTTCCATCGCCGGCCTGTTCAATGATCCAGTGACCGTCGTCAATAATCCCACCACGATAACCTCACCTGACGGGACCACCACAACCAGCAACGAGTTCATCTGGCCCTCGGCTGTCATCGGCCCTTCCCCCATCGCTGGCAAGCGCAGGATCTATGTCCTGAGCAAAAACGCGGTGTCTTCAACCTTTGGCCCATCGGAAAATCCGTATATCGCCTACGCGGATTTCAATGGCGATGACATCGAGATGGGAATGCCTCTGGTCTGGAATCACACCTCCATTCCGGAAATGAACCAATGGAATGTCGATCTTGAATGGCGGAGCCCCTTCGCCGCCCTGGCCGCTGACGGCGCCGGAAACCTTTATTACGCGGGATATCACACTGCCTTCGCTGCAAACGGCAGCGTCGAGATCAGCGAGCCGGACATGGATGTCTTCAAATGCGGCAATTTCGGCCAGGGAACCTGGGCCAGGGTCAGCTCTTTCAGTAATTTACCCACCTGGAATCCGCCCGAAAGCCCCAGCTCCACGTTGGGGTATTTCAAAAATCCCGGCGGGATACCCTACACCGACGATCAGATCTACTGGTCCATCTACAACTCCACCCACAGCAACGCTGTAACAGACAACTACGGCAAGATCCATTTCCCGGCAATTTGGGCGCTCAGGGCCAGCGACGGCACCCATTTTTCCGAACTCCAGTTCGTGAAGGAATTCGTGTTCGACCCACTTGCCAACATCTTTGAAGTGCGTGAGATCCATCCCCGCAAGGAACCCGCCGACGATTTCAATGACTGGTTCACACCCTGGGATATGCAAGCGCCCTGGGGCGAGGTCGACCAGTACAATTACGATCCCGCGGAAACTCCGCCCTATTGGCCGGCCATGGCCACCGGCTGGCCTTATCCGCATTGGGATGAAAGCGGCCACAACGGCGACCTGCTCTCCCTCTACAGCAACCTCAAGATCTCCGAAGCCAACACCCAGGACATGATGGTCTGCGTCTGGCAGAATTCCCGGCGCGCCCGCTTGTTCAATCACTTTGGCGATGCCGATTACAGCGCCTACGCGAACACTCCGGAGATCTGCATCTCTGTCTCGTCGGATAACGGCAGCACCTGGAGCGAACCCATCATCCTGAACAACGTGGAAACGCCGCAATTTGCCGGCCTCAAGCCGATGTGGGTCTATCCGGCGGACAAGGTCATATATACCGGCATGCAGGGCAATCAAAAGGTGGGCAAGATCGGCGTCATGTTCTACAACGACTTCACTTGGGGTGCCAATGCCATCGATCCACCCTACCATCCGACCCCAAACGGCGGCCAGGTCATGTTCATGGAACTGGAGATAGTGTTTCCGGTGGGCGGCGTTGTCCAGGTTGCCTCACCCTCCTTGGCTCCACCCCCCGGGACGTACATAGGCCCGCAAAACGTGGTCATTTCCTGCGCCACTCCGAACGCCCAGATCAGGTATACGCTGGACGGCAGCGATCCCTCCGAGACGTCCGCACTTTACGGCGCGCCCATCCATATCGCTACCACCACCACTCTCAGGGCCAGGGCCTATTATCCAAGCTTTATTCCCAGCAACATCAGCGGCGGTGAATACATCATAACCTATCAGGTGGAGATCCCGGTTTTTGATCCTCCCGGCGGGATCCATACCGAACCGGTCGCGGTTTCCATTTCCTGTCCCACCCCCGAAGCGGTGATCAGGTTTACCTTGGACGGATCGGAACCCGATGCATCCTCAGAGATCTACACCACCAGCCTGTTCATTGTGGAAACGACCACGATCAAGGCCAAAGCTTACTACCCGGGCTGGGTGCCAAGCCAAACCGCGACAGCCGTGTATACGATCACCGGAACCGTGGCGGCTCCAGGCTTCAGCCCTCCCGCCGGCTCCTATGACGCAGCCCAGCTGGTCACGCTGGCCTGTTCCACCCCGCAAGCGCAGATCAGATATACGCTCGACGGCTCGGATCCAGATGCCACATCACAGCTTTACAGCGACCCCATCAGCGTTGAAACCACCCTTTCGATCAAAGCCCGGGCCTTTCGGACGGATTGGGCGCCCAGCCCCATCGCGGAGGCATATTACAACATCGCCGGAATGGTTGCCACACCCTTGTTCGATCCCCCCGGGGGATATTTCTATCCCACTCTGGACGTCTCCATCAGCTCAGCCACACCGGGGGCGGAGATCCGCTTCACGCTGGACGAGACCGATCCGGATCAGACCTCCGCTCTCTACACAGCCCCGATCCATCTTGAGCAAACAACCACTATCAAAGCCCGGGCCTATAGCGACGGCTTGACGCCGAGCCCGATCGCGGTCGCCGTGTACACTTGGGGCGTATCCAATCCAGACGAGCCTGTGCCCGTTGTAACCGGCATCCGGGGGATCCATCCCAATCCCTTCACGACAGTGGCCACCATATCCCTCGCTTTGGAAAGCCCGGCCCGGAACTACCGGCTCAGGATCTACAACCTGAAAGGTGAATGCCTGTTCAGCCAGGAAGGTTCCGCCAAAGGCCTGTTCGAAGTGGCCTGGAACGGCACGGACCCCAACAACAGAAGGGTTTCTGCCGGATTGTACCTGGTGACCTTTCAGGCCGGAAAGCACCACAGCACCGCCAAGATGGTTATGTTCTAAGCATAGCGGCACCTGCCCTGACGCTTTGAGACAAGCTCTTATCAAGCTTGTATCATGCTTATACGGGATTAGAGTGTTCTTAGCTTGATAACAGCATGAGACCACTTTTGTTCGTGTAATTCGTGTAATTCGTGGACCCCTCTGCCCCACGATGTAGCTAGAGGATTCCGATCCTCCGCGTCCGGCGATTAACAACGGAAGAAGGGCTTGCAGAGCTTTGGAAAGCTCTGGCTACAGGGTCCCGCCATTTTCCCCTTTTATTCGTGTAATACAGCTTCCACAATGAAACATCATATATAAGAGCAAGTGCATAATTTCATCAGCACTTCTGAGTTAAGGGTGTCGAAGTATTCAACGACTGCCTTTTCAAGTTGTTTCAAAGAGTCATACAGT
>JAHYIU010000091.1 GCA_019429425.1 Candidatus Syntrophosphaera sp. | reverse complement strand
TGATTCGCTCAAGCAAATGATGGATCAAATGGTCTGTGTCTTTGAGGCGTTGGATGACGATACAGTAGCATCTTTGAGTCACTGCAGCTATCTCTATTTATGACATATGAATGTAAACTCTGTATAAATCACTGCCCTTGAAACGGCGGCTTCCGCCCCCTTGAAAGGCAGATATCAGAATTCTGAATATGATGTGTTTGAGTCCGGAGGACGACAGTGCATTAGCACGGTATGGAGTGACGCGGGCAAGCAAGGCGCGGAGCGTATTGCGGGTCAAGGAACGGAATGCCGTGATATGTGACGGAGACGGTGATCGTTTTTTTTGCCCCACCCCCACCTCGATTGGCGGGAAGCAGTACCGTTAATTGGGGTGGGGGTGGGGATATTTTTTATATGAGCAAAACACCGTTGTCACGGCATTCCGCTGCGCTGCATACCGTGCTAATGCACTGTCGTCCTCCGGACTCCACCCACGCATGATTAGTTGCTGGAGTCCATGCCCGCCCATCCTGACCCTTTATATCTGCCAACGTAGCCGGGAGAAAGTCGGAGCTCGACTCCAGAGTGGCAGTCACGATTTATTTTCATCCTCCCCCTGATCACTACGCTATCAATACGGACTCATTACGGACTTTGTCCGTATTGAGTCCGTAATGACACCGTATTGATAAGGGGAGCCATATCAGGGGCGGAAAAAGAAAAACCGCCGTATCTTTATGCCTGGCAGCAAGATACGGCGGAAAAGGCGGTTTCGTTCCAGCAGGCCAGAAGATCATGGTCCTGGCAGGGCCGGGAAACTCAATTGAATTTGGAGGTGATGTCCTCCCCGCCGGGGAGCTTGAAAACCTTGAACTGGTCGGCGCGCATTTCCGGATCGGGCTCGATGTCCACCTGGTCCTTGTAGGCGCTGAAATATGTCTCGTTTTGGCGGATATGCTCCACCAGTTCGGGATGCACGACAATGCGGAGGCGGCTGTTCTTCACGAAGTAATCGGAGCGGTTTAGCCAGCGATGGATGCGCATCAGCATGGTGTCGCGGGAAACGACGCGGCCAGTGCCGTTGCAGAGGGGGCAGGGATCGGCGAAATTGGCGATCAGGGTGGAGCGCATCCTTTTGCGGGTGACCTCCACCAGGCCCAGTTCGGTGAAATTGTAGACCTTGTTCTTGGCCCGGTCGCGCCTCAGTCCTTTGCGCAGGGTGTCCAGCACCTCCTGTTTGTTTTGGTCGCTGATCATGTCGATGAAATCGATGATGATCACCCCGCTGAGGTCGCGCAGCCTGATCTGGCGTGCAGCTTCGGCCGCGGCCTCGATATTGGTCTTCTTGATCGTTTCCTCGTAATGCGTTTTCCCGGTGAAGCTTCCGGTGTTGATGTCGATGGCCACCAGGGCCTCGGTCTGCTCGATCTTCATGTTTCCGCCGCTGGGCAGGTAGATGCGGGAATGGAAGATGGTGTCGATCTTTTTCTCGATCCCCCAGGCGTCGAAGATGGGCGAATCCTCTTTATAGATCTCCACGTTGGGGATCAGCTCCGGGGAAAAATCCTCCAGATGGGAAATGATGCTCCTCGCGAAGGCTTTGTCATCGATCACCAGCCGGTCGACGTTTTCGCCGAACAGGTCCCGGATCAGGTAGTTTTCCAGGGCGTTTTCCTCAAACACGCAGACCGGTCCCTTGACGTTTTTGATCTGCTTGTCGGTGAGCTTCCAGGTTTTTGCCAGGGCGTTGTATTCGGTGCGCAGTTCGTCCTCGTCGCAGCCGTCGGCCTCGGTGCGGACGATCAAGCCGTGGTTGGGGTCCTTGAAGGAATTGATGATGTTGCGGATACGCGAGCGCTCGTTCTGATTGTAGATCTTGCGGGAAATGGCGATCTTGTGTTTGTTGGGAAAGAGCACCAGATACTTGCCAGGAATGGAGATCTGGCCTGTGAGGCGGGCGCCTTTGGAGCCGATCGGCCCTTTGTGGACCTGGACGACGATCTCCTGGCCAGATTTGAGCAGGTTGCCGATCTGCGAGGAATCCTTGGGATTCACGCGCGGCCGCTGCTTGTCGCTTTCAAAGATCTCCAGGAAATCCAGGACGATGTCTGAATAGTGCAAAAACGCTGTCCGTTCCAGCCCGATCTCGATGAAGGCGGCCCCCATGCCGGGCAGGACGTCTTTCACGAAACCCTTGTAGATGTTACCGACAATATTCTGCTTGTCCTTGCGCTCCACGAAGAGCTCCACCAGACGGTTGTCCTCGAGCACGGCGACGCGCTTTTCCAGGGGGTGGACGTTGACTATTATCTCTGTGTTGAATTTATCTTTTCTCATGTCATATACTTCCGGTTAAAAATTGGTTGAATGGCTGGCTCAGTCGAAATTGACCGGGCAAAAATACAGCCATTGGCGGGTCGCGAGGGTCCGCTCCAGATAATCCAGGATCCTCTGCTCCAGGCTGAAATCGCGCCGGGCCAGGAGTTCGGAGGCCATCTGGAAGAAGCCTTCGCTGCGGAACAGCTCCCAAACGTTCATCTTTTCAGGATACTGCTTCACGCCGTACTTGTCGATCCCGGCCAGTTCCGCGGCTTTTGCCACGGCCGTGTCCAGGCCGCCGATCTCGTCGATCAGATTGCTGGCTTTGGCGTCCGAGGCGATGAAAACACGCCCCTCGGCCACTGCCGAAATCTCTTCCGGGCTGATTCCGCGGGCGTCCATGACCCTTTGGGTGAATTCCGCGTAGACATTTTCGGAATTGCGCTCCAACGAGCTGAGGAACTCCTCGCCGTAGGGTTCGAAAATGCTGCCGTATGCTGCGAACTTGCCATAGCTGAGGGTCTGGCTCTCGATGCCCAGTTTGTTGCCCAGTTCCTCGGCTTCCGGCAGGGCCATGATCACGCCGATGGAGCCGGTGATCGTGTGCGGATCGGCGATGATATGATCCCCGGAGCAGCTGATATAGTAGCCTCCCGAGGCCGCGACCCCGCCCATCGAGACCACGACCGGGATGTCCAGGCGCTTGATCCGTTGATAGATGAGCTCGGATTCCAGGGCCGAGCCGCCGGGGCTGTTCACGCGCAGGACGACAGCCTTGACCGATCCGTCCTCTTCGATCGCGTCCATGACCTTGTCCACCTTGGCCGCGCTGATGAAGGTTTCCGGTCCCCAGCCGCTTGAGGGGGTGATGTTTCCGCTCAGGTTGACCACGGCGATCTTGTTGCTGGATAGCGAAGAGGCAAAGGAATCGCTGTAGTTCTTGATGGAGACGGTCTTGGAGTCCGTGATGCCGTATTCCTCGCGGAGTTCGTCCCAGGAAGAGAGTTCGTCGATGAGCCCGTAGATCCTGGCGTGTTCGGCGTTGATAAAAATGTCGGGGCGGTTTTCAAAGATGTCGCTGACCAGGGCGGGATCGAGGCCGCGGTTTTGGGCAATGTCGGCCTGGAGCTGTTCATACCTGCCTTTCAGAGCCTGGCGCAGGTTCTCCTCCGTGCCGGGATTGAGCGAGGTCTGGGTGTAGGGTTCGCCGGCGCCTTTATATTCTCCGGCCTGCATCACGTGCATCTTGATCCCCAGCTTTTTCAGGGCATCGCGGTAAAACAGTATGTTGGCGGCCACGCCTTCCAGGATCAGGCCTCCGGAGCGCGTGGGGTCCATATGGACCTTATCCGCCATGGCGCCAAGCAGATAGGACCTCTGGGTGAATATTTCGCCATGGGCGACGACGGGCTTCCCGGCAGCCTGGAATTCCTGCAGGGCCGCGTTGATCTCGTTCAGGTTGGCATAGCTGATCTGCGCCAGGCCGGGCCTGATCACGATCCCCTTGATCTTGGTGTCGCTTGCCGCGTGGCGGATCTTGCGGCAGATCTCCTCCGCGCTGAGCGGGGCAAATCCTAAGAATCCGGAACCGCTGACCTCGTTGTAGTCCGGGACCGAGGTGCCCGGATCGAGCAGCAGCCAGGTGCCGGGGGAAACCTTTTCCACTCTGGGGCTGAACCCGATGAAATAGCCAACCGCGAAAGCAGCCGCCAGAATTACGATGATTGCCCCACAGCCGATCAGGATAGCTGAATGTGTTTTCATGAAAACTCCTCTAAAATTCTATTTGAAAGTGGGTGATTGCTAAAGTCGATGGCGGAGATGCTGGGATTCGAACCCAGGGTACGCGTTTTGCACATACACACGATTTCCAATCGTGCTCCTTCAGCCAACTCGGACACATCTCCGCGCTTGAGAAAAGCCATTTTTTTGAAACCTCATATTCTGTCAAACTAAAATCAATGCCGGAAGTGGCGGAAGCCCGTGAACACGAGCGCCATGCCGTATTCATCGCAGGCCCGGACCACGTCCTCGTCGGCCTTGGAACCGCCCGGCTGGATGATCGCCTTGATGCCGTTCTGGTGCAGTTCATCCACCGAATCGCGATAGGGGAAAAACCCGTCCGAGGCGCAAACCGCGGAACTGATGTCGTGGCCGAATTTGTGGGCTTTCCAGATCGCCAGATGGGTGGAATCGATCCTGCTCGTCTGTCCGGAACCCAAGCCATAGACACAATCTTCCCCCGTGATGGCGATGGCGTTGGAACGCAGCAGGGAAACCACTTTCCAGGCAAAACGCAGGGCCTTGGCCTCACGCTGGTCCGGCTGGCGCTGGGAAACCACTTTCCAGGCGGCGGGGTGCTCATCCACCAGGTCCCATTCCTGCAGCAAATAGCCGCGCAGCAGGTTCTTCAGTTCCCAGGGGCTCTCGGCAACCAGCGCGACAACCGGGTCAAACTCGATCAGGCGGCGGTTCTTTTTCTTTTTCAGAAAATCCAGAACTCCGGATTCATAGCCCGGAGCGATGATGATCTCCGTGAAGACCTGGTTGATCCGCTCCGCCGTTGCCAGGTCCAGAGGGCGGTTCAGGGCCACGATCCCGCCAAAGGGGGATTGGGTGTCGGCCGCGAAGGCTTTGGCATAGGCGTCCTGCAAGCTCTCAGAACTGCCGATCCCGCAGGGATTGCAGTGTTTGGTGATCACCGCCGTGGGCCGTTCAAAGAGCCGCAGCGCCCGCAGCGAGGAATCGATGTCCTGCAGGTTGTTGAAGGAAAGTTCCTTGCCGTGCAGGACCTTCCAGCCGGTCTGGGCTGAGCGGTAAAAACCAGCCTTCTGATGCGGGTTCTCGCCATAGCGAAGAGCCGAATCCAGACAGCAGCCGATCGAGACGCTCGGCGGAAGCTGGTTTGCTGCGGCCCCGTCCGGTTCCGATAAATAATCCGCGATGCCCGCGTCATAGGCCGAAACGAGCGCGAAAGCCTTGGCGGCCAGATGCCTGCGCGTGGTTTCGGGCACTTCCAGTCCATCTCGGAGATATCCCAGCACCTCCTCATAATCCGCGGGATCGGTGAGCACGATCACGCCGCGATGGTTCTTGGCCGCGGCCCGGATCAGGGTGGGCCCGCCAATGTCGATGTTTTCGATGATCTCCTCAGGTGTGGCGTTTGGCCTAAGCCGGGTCTGCTCAAAAGGATAGAGATTGGCGGCCACCAGGTCGATGCGCTGGATCTTCATCTCCCTCAGGGTGCCCAGATGCGCTTCGTTATCCCGGTCCGCCAGGATCCCCGCGTGGATCACAGGATGCAGCGTTTTCACGCGCCCGTCCAGGATCTCCGGAAAGCCCGTCAGATCCGAAACCTCGGTCACGGCGGAGCAGAACCCCCGCAGATACCTTGCAGTGCCTGAGGTGGAAAGTATCCCGTAGCCCAGTTTTTCCAGTTCCACGGCCAGCCTCTCCACTCCCGTCTTGTCCGAAACGGTGATCAGCGCGTACTTTTTCATTGCTCTTCCTTTTCCTCGTCTTCGAGCTCGGCCACCAGTTCTTTGACCTCTTTCTTGCTGAAATACCTGTCCAAAAGCTGGACCAGCTTGGTGTCGCTGTACATTTCCAAAGTGACCCGCACCATACCCACCTTTTTGTTCGGATCCCTCTTGCTCAAGGCAGAGCCCTTGCGGTCTTCGATCACCGACACGATCACGATCCCGCCCAGGATGATCACCCAGTTCAGATAGATCCAGAGCAGGAAGATCGGCAGGGCCGAGAGCGCGCCGTAGAGGGCCTGATAATTCGTCATCCGGTAGATGTAGAGGTCGAATCCGCTCTTGACCAGGGCCCAGATCAAGGC
The DNA here is from genome assembly GCA_019429425.1 of Candidatus Syntrophosphaera sp. Taxonomy (NCBI): domain Bacteria; kingdom Pseudomonadati; phylum Candidatus Cloacimonadota; class Cloacimonadia (SeqCode); order Cloacimonadales (SeqCode); family Cloacimonadaceae (SeqCode); genus Candidatus Syntrophosphaera; species Candidatus Syntrophosphaera sp. Next base: position 2,835 of record JAHYIU010000091.1, on the reverse strand, counting down.
GGTCCAGAACGCGCCCCGGATCAGGGAGCCGCGCCGGATCTTGATGGTCGGCATCAGCATGTAGAGGAAGATGAGCATCAGATACTGCATGATGAAGGGCAAGGCGTAGGTGAGCCATCTCAGCAGCGGCATGTCCAGTAGCCTGGAGATCAGGGGCAGCGATGAACTGGAGAGCAGGATGATCATGATGAAGACGCCCAGGATGATCGTGCCCAGAAACTTGACTATCTGGCTGATCGCGTCTTGTTTGGCGGGAGTTTCGACCCTCAGGACACGGTCGAAGGTATTGCGGATGACGCGGAACAACGCGTAGGAGGAAACGATCATCACGATGAAGTTCAGCACGTTGAATCCGCCCCGGCGTTCCAGCATCCCCTCGATCAGGTTATTTACCGTCAGAGCGGAGGTGGGCATCAGATTGTCCCCAATGAGGTCAAAGACCTTTTCCTTGAGGTTCAGAAACGGCAGGTCCGGCGCGATCACCAGAATGAACACTACAAAGGGGATGAAGCCCATGATCGTGATATAGGTGAGTGATCCCGCCTCCCGCAACACCCTTTCGGTTTTGATCCGCAGATACAGTTCTTTGAGGAAGGACCAGATATTCCCCAGGATCTTCTTCCGCTTTTCGAGCTGGCTAAGGTATCCCCACACTCCGCCCAGGTCATGCAAAGCAGTTCCTACAATGCTTTTCAGGGTTTCCCAGATGTTCTTGAAGATGTTCTTCTTAGCTTGTTCCGGCATTCATTCCTCCCTCAGGGCCTGCACCGGGTTCAATTTGCTGGCCCGCACCGCGGGCGCGATGCCAAACAGCAGGCCGACCCCAACGGAAACCAGCAGCGCCACCCAGATCATCTGCACCGACGCGACCACCTGCAACTGCAGATAGGAGCCCACGGCGCCCAGGATCGCGTAGCCCAGCACAATTCCCAGCACGCCGCCCAGGCCAGTGATCAACACTGTTTGCACCAAAAATTGCCAAAAGATGTCCCGGCGCCTGGCCCCGATGGCGATCCGGACCCCGATCTCGCGCGTGCGTTCCTTGATCGAGGCCAGCATGATGTTCATGATCACGATGCCGCCCACCAGCAGCGAGATCACCGCGATCAGGAAAAAGATGGCGGTGAAGATCATCGTGTTTTGTTTCATCTGCTCCATCTGTTCCTGCGCGGAACTGACGGAAAAGAGTTGCTTGCCCTGTTTCAGGTTCAGGACGATGTTTTCCACGTTCCGGCGTAATTCTTTGGCCTCTTCCGGGCTGTTTGCCTGAAGGCTGAGGCTGCCTATCTTTTGCGTGGGATCGATCTTGCTCAATAGAGTGGAAAGCGGCACAAAGGCCCGCCGGTTCATATACTCCAGCGCGTTGTCCGAAAAAGCGCTCCCCCCGCCCTGGTTTTGCATGTACTTTTCTTCCATCACCCCCACCACCAGAAGCCGCTGGCCCGCGAGGGTAAGGTATTGCCCCATGGGGTCTTTGGAGGCAAAAAGCTCCTGGCTGGCCGTCGATCCGAGCACCACCACGTTGTTGTGGTTGGCGATGTCCAGGCTGTTGATGAAACGCCCGCTGCGGACATTCCAGTCCTCAACCTTGACCAGATCGGGATAAACGCCCAAAATATCGCAATTGTAGCCAATTTCCCCGTACTGCAATTCCCTGGACCGCAATTGGACCTGGGGGTTGAAGGCCGCCACTTCCGGGACCAGGCTCTGGATCTGGCTGATCTCGCGCAGGCTGAAGCTCGGGTCGCCGCCTCGGCTGAAGTCGTAAGCCCAGTTGCGATGGACGTCGATCTTGGTCAGCCCGCCCCGCTGGGTCATCCAATCCAGGGTCGACTGGTTCATCCCGTTCACGATCGCCAGCACCACCATGATGCTCATCACGCCAAGGATTATCCCGATGATGGTGACCGCGCTGCGCACCTTGCGGGTGAGAATGTCGGCCAGGCCGATCTGGAGTGATTCACCCAGGGATATTGCCATTTTCGATCTTTCCGTCCATGATGTGGATGATGCGGGTAGCCCGCCCCGCCACGGCTTTGTCGTGGGTGACGATGATCACGGTGTTGCCGGCCTGGTGGAGTTGTGAAAATATCTCCAGGATGTCCCCTCCGGCTTGGGAATCAAGATTCCCAGTGGGTTCGTCGGCCAGCAAAATGGCAGGATCGTTCACGATCGCCCGGGCTATCGCCACCCGCTGCCTCTGACCCCCGGAAAGCTCTGCCGGCTTGTGTTTCAGCCGGTCGCTCAGGCCCACGCTCTCCAGGATCTGGCGCGCTTTCTGGTTGCGCTGTTTGGGATTCATGCCCGCGTACATCAAAGGCAGTTCCACGTTTTTGAGCACATTCAGGTGCGGCAGCAGGTTGAAGGATTGGAACACGAAGCCGATCTTGCGGTTGCGGACCATGGCCAGTTCGTTCTTTTCCATGGCGCTGGCCCGCACCCCGTCCAGATGGTATTCTCCCTCCGTGGGGCTGTCCAAACAGCCGATGATGTGCATCAGCGTGCTTTTCCCGGATCCCGAGGGACCCATGATGGCCACAAATTCGCCCTCCGCGATCGTGAGGTCCACCCCGTTCAAGGCGCGCACCTTCACTTTGCCCAGGCTGTAATCCTTGACCAGGTTCTTGGTACAGATAATTTCCGTCATATTTTTCTACTCGTATAATCCATGAATAGATACAAGGCCTAATTGTCAACAAGAAAAAGCGCTGGCATTCCCCCATTTTTTATACCAGCCTGATTTTCAACTGCCATGGTTCGATCAGATCGGCTCTATAAGGTGAGGTGTCGTAGTGTCTGGAGCTACTGAGGCAGATTTGCATGACCTGACTGATT
>JAHYIU010000090.1 GCA_019429425.1 Candidatus Syntrophosphaera sp. | reverse complement strand
CAGGCAGGCTGGGCCTGATGTTTTACGATGATTTCACCTGGGGGGCCAACGCCATCGATCCGCCTTACCACCCGGTCTGCGACGGCGGCCAGGTGATGTTCGCGGAACTGCAGATCTCGTTTCAGGTGGCCAACGACGATCCCAACCAACCCCCGGCGGCGAATCTGCTCCTGCAGAACCACCCCAATCCCTTCAACCCGGAAACCAGGATCGGCTTCGAGCTTTCCGCCCGCGCCCCGGCACGGCTGGCCATCTACGACCTGAAAGGCAGGCTGGTGAAGGTTTTGGCGGAAGGGGAATTCGGCCTGGGCGCGCATGGGATCGTCTGGGACGGCACAGACAGCGACGGGAAAGCCGTTTCCAGCGGGGTGTATCTCTATTGCCTGGAATCAGGCGGGCGCCGCGAGATCAGGAGGATGGCGCTGCTCAAATAGCTTTACCGGGGAAAAAAAGAACCGCGGCCAATCCAGCCTCCGGGCTTGGAAGGACCACGGTCAAGCTTTGGTGGAGCTAAGGGGACTCGAACCCCTGGCCTGAACATTGCGAACGTTCCGCTCTCCCAACTGAGCTATAGCCCCACTCCATGTGTGAGTTTAGAGTTAAAAGTTAAGAGTTAAAAGTTAAGCCTGAGCAGCAGCCTTGACATGCTGCTCAACATGGTTACCTCAAATCCTTAAGCAGGTCTTTTGTCAAGGACAGTTTTGTGCTCACGTCCGTGAAGCGCTGGCGCTCGTTTTCCACGACCTCGGCTTTGGCGTTGGAGAGGAAGTTCTGGTTGTTCAGCTTGGCCTGGATCCCGGCCAGTTCTCTTTCCAGCTTGGCGATCTGTTTGCCCAGGCGGGCCTGTTCGGCCTCGAGATCGATCAGGCCTTTGAGGGGCAGGAAGATCTCGATATTGCGCACCACGGCGGCGATGGAGGCCGGGGGCTTGGCCAGATTCCGGGCAACTTCCAGGTTGTCCGCCTTGGCGAGTTTGCCAAAGTAGGAGGCGTAGCGGGCAAAGAGTTCTTTCTGGCGGTCTTCGGCAATGCGGATAAAGAGGTTGATCCTCGCGCCGGGATTGAGGTTGACCTGTTTGCGCAGGTTGCGCGCGGCGGAGATGGCCTCCTGCATGAAGGCCATGTCGTCGGCGATATCCGGATCGATTAAAGTCTCGTCGCAGGCGGGGAAAGCGGCCACGATCAGGGCCTCCTCGGGCTGGGGGAAGACGCTTTTGATGGTTTGCCAGACCTCTTCGGTGATGAAGGGCATGATCGGATGGAGCAGGCGCATGGCGGATTGCATCACATCCAGAAGGATGTACAGCGCGGTCCCGCGGGACTGCGGATCCCCGGAAGTGAGGCGGTCCTTGGAGAGTTCGATGTACCAGGAGCAAAATTCATCCCAGATGAACTGGAACACGCACTGCGCCGCGTCGTTGAGCTGGAGGTTGGCATAGTGGCGGCCTGCTTCGCGGGCGGTCTCGTTCAAGCGGGAATAGATCCAACGGTCGGCCAGTTCAAGCTTCAGATCCTCTCTGGCGGGAAGTTTCTCGCCCTCTTCGAGGTTCATCATGATGAAGCGGAAGGCGTTCCAGATCTTGTTGGCAAAATTGCGCCCGGTTTCCAGGATAGCATCTGAATAGATAACGTCGGCGCCCTTGGGGGTGCCAAAGACCATGGAAAAGCGCAGGGCGTCGGCCCCCACCTTGGCGATGATGTCGATGGGATCGGGCGAATTGCCCAGGGATTTGCTCATCTTGCGGCCCAGTTCGTCGCGCACGGTCCCGTGGAGCAAAACGGTGTCGAAGGGTATCTTATCCTTGAAATGGAGGGTGCTCATGATCATCCGGGCCACCCAGAGATAGATGATCTCCGGGGCCGTGATCAGCACCTGGGTGGGCAAAAAGCGCTTCTGGTCCTCAGTGTCGTCCGGCCAGCCCAGGGTGGAAAAAGGCCACAGCCAGGATGAGAACCAGGTGTCCAAAACGTCTTCGTCCTGATGGAAAGAGCTTCCCTGGCAGGCGGGGCATTGGGACGGAGTATCCTTGGCCACCACCATCCTGCCGCAGTCATCGCAATAATAGGCCGGGATGCGATGTCCCCACCAGATCTGGCGGCTGATGCACCAATCGCGGATGTTGTTCATCCAGTGCATGTAGACCTTGGTCCAGCGTTCAGGCTGGAAGCGCACTTCGCCGGATTCCACCACCTCGATGGCGCGCCCGGCCAGGGGCTTCATCTTCACGAACCACTGGTCCGAAAGATAGGGCTCGATCACGGTGTCGCAGCGATAGCAATGCCCCACGGCATGATCGTGCTTTTCGATCTTTTCCAGGAGATGTTGGTCTGTCAGCATCTGGACGATCTTGGCGCGGCAGGCGTAGCGCTCCATGCCCTCGAAATCGGCTCCGGCGGCGGCGTTCATGATGCCGTGTTCGTCCATCACCAGCAGTTGGGGCAGATCGTGGCGGCGGCCGATCTCAAAGTCGTTGGGGTCGTGGGCTGGGGTCACTTTCACGCAGCCAGTGCCGAATTCGAGGTCCACATATTCGTCTGCGATGACGGGGATCTTCCTTCCAGTGAGGGGCAGGGCGACCTCTTTGCCGATGATGTGTTTAAAGCGTTCGTCCTTGGGATTCACGGCCACGGCGGTGTCGCCCAGCATGGTTTCCGGGCGCGTGGTGGCCACGATCAGATGTCCGCTCCCATCGGCAAAGGGATAGCGGATGTACCAGAGGCTTCCGGATTCATCGGCGTGTTCCACCTCATCGTTGGCCAGGGCGGTCACGCAGCGCGGGCACCAGTTGATGATGTATTTGCCCTTGTAGATCAGGCCGTCTTCATACAGGCTGATGAAGACCTCTTTAACGGCGCGGGAAAGCATCTCGTCCATGGTGAAGCGCAGGCGGTCCCAATCGCAGGAAGCGCCCAGCAGCTTGAGCTGGTCGATGATGGTGTCGCCTTTATCCCGCTTCCATTGCCAGATCAGCTCAACCAGTTTTTCCCGCCCGATGTCGTGGCGGCTCAGCCCGTCCTTGGCCAGGCTCTTTTCCACCATGTTCTGGGTGGCGATGCCGGCATGGTCAACGCCCGGCAGCCAGAGGGTCGGCTCCCCCAGCATCCTGTGGTAGCGGACCACCACGTCCTGCAGGGTGTTGTTCAGCACGTGTCCGACATGCAGGATGCCCGTCACGTTGGGCGGCGGGATCAGGATGGTGAAGGGCTTTTTGCCCTCATCGCCAGCGGGGCGGAAGTAGCCCCGGCTTTCCCAAAAGTCGTACCATTTTTGCTCTATTTGCTTTGCTGCGTAGGTTTTACTGATTTCCATGATCTTTCCTTGTTCCATTCCCGAAAACGGGGTTGGATGTAAAATTTGCCTGAAAACAACCTAAAAATTGATAGGGGGGATGAGTGTCAAGGAAATAAAGGTTGAAGATCCGGCAAAGCCTTTATCAGATTTGTTTTGGGGACTGCGGAGCAAAAAGTGCTTGACGATTATCGGCAGACGAAGAGCTTACCGTTTATGAAGTACATCAAAGCGTGCGCGATCGAATACCTGCTCTGGCTCTATATCTGGGGCAGCCTGGCCTGGCTGGGGTTCAGGCTCTATGAGATGAAGTTTCCGGGTTGGTTCATCTGGGGTCTGCCTCTGCTCACGGCGCTGGGTTTGGGCGCTGTGAAGCACAGCCTCGGCGCTCGGATCGCCGATCCAGCCAACAAGGATACAGGAGAGTTTTGGAAGCGCGAGATCCTGGTCGCGGTGCTGCTCAGCTTTGTGGTAGGTTGGGTGATCGTGGAGGTGAAGCCGCTGGCTTTTCTTACCCAGGCGGGCAACGCCCAGAACATCCTGAAGGGTATCTTCAATCCCAATCTGAAGCAGTTGACGCCGATGCTCGCCGCCTTGATGGAGACGATCTACCTGGCCCTGCTGGCCACGGTCTTCGCCATCCCCTTCGCCTTCCTGCTCAGCTTCTTCGCGGCCAAAAACCTGATGTACTCCACTTTGCCGGGCCGGATCGCCTATGTGGCCATCCGCACCATATCCACGCTCTTCAGGTCGATCGAGGCCATCGTCTGGGCGATCATCTTTTGCGTCTGGGTGGGGATCGGGCCTTTCGCCGGCATGCTGGCGCTCTGGATCCATTCCATCGCCGCCCTGATCAAGCTTTACTCCGAACAGATCGAGAACGTCGATCCGGGGCCTCTGGAAGCAATCCGCGCCACCGGTGCCTCCACGCTCCAGGTCTGGCGCTACGCAGTCACGCCGCAGATCCTGGCGCCCTATCTGGCTTTCACCATCTACCGCTGGGACATCAACGTGCGCATGGCCACGATCGTGGGCTTTGTGGGCGGCGGCGGGATCGGACTGGCCTTGAACCAGCAACAGCAGATGCTGGCCTGGCGCAATGTGGGCCTGATCATGTGGCTGATCGCGATCGTCGTCTGGGTGATGGATATGTTCAGCGGCTATATCCGCGAAAAACTTGTGGTTAACTAAAGGAATCCGATGCAAACCTACAATCCCGTGGAACTAATCCTGGCCAAGCGCAACGGTTCAGCGCTCGCGCCAGAGCAGATATCTTTCTTCATCAAAGGCTTTCTGGATGGCAGCATCCCGGAATACCAGATGAGCGCCCTGCTCATGGCCATCTATTTCCAAGGAATGGAGGTCGCCGAGATCGCCGCCCTCACCCAGAATTACATCGACAGCGGCAAAACCCTCTCCTTTGGAGATAACATGCTGGTGGCGGACAAACACTCCACCGGCGGCGTGGGCGACAAGATCAGCCTGATGCTGGCTCCCATCGCGGCTTCGCTGGGCCTTGCCATTCCGATGATCTCCGGACGCGGTCTGGGCCACACCGGCGGCACCCTGGACAAGCTGGAATCCATTCCCGGATTCCGGGTTTCCTATGGTCCGGACGAGTTCAAAGCCCTGGTGGAGAAGCATGGCTGCGCGCTGGTGGGGCAATCCGACGATCTGGTGCCGGCCGACAGGAAGATCTATTCGCTGCGGGATGTGACGGCCACGGTGGAAAGCCCGGGGCTGATCACAGCCAGCATCATGAGCAAAAAGATCGCCGAGGGGGCCAGGCATCTGGTGATCGACCTCAAGATCGGCAGCGGGGCCTTCATGCCAGATCTGGACAAAGCTCGCGAGTTGGCCAGTCTGCTTGTTTCCACCGGCGAGAAATTCGGCCAGAAGGTGAAGGTGGTGTTTTCCAACATGAATTCACCCCTGGGACTGGCCGTGGGCAACGGGCTGGAGATGATCGAGGCGATCGAATACCTGAAAGGAAATCCGCTGAAAGACACCGGCATCCTCACCACGGAACTGGTCTCGCAACTTCTGCTGAGCAGCGGTTTGGCCACTTCCGAGGATGAGTCCCTAACCCTGATCGATTGGGCCGTGAAAAGCGGCCAGGCCCTCCAAAAGCTGGAGGAGATCATCATTGCCCAGGGCGGGGATCCGCATGTTTTTGAAGATTACAGCCTGCTGGGCACAACGGAACACAAGGTCCCGATCCTGGCCAGGGGAAGCGGCCATGTGCAAAAGATCGATTCCCGCGCCATCGGCTATGCCCTGGTGCGGATCAAAGCAGGCCGGATGAAGGTTTCAGACACCCTGGATTATGGCGCCGGAGCCCTGCTCATTCCCAAGATCGGGGATAAGCTCGAACCAGGCGAACCCATCGGCGAGGTCCATGCCAATGATCTGGAAAAGGCAAGGCAGGTGGCGGAACTGATCAGGTCGGCCTACACCCTGGTTCCTGAACCTGTCGATAAAGAGGACCTGATCTTCGAGATCATCTGATCCCGGCTTGGGGCAGATTATCCTTGACAGGCTTTCCCAACATATTTACCCTGACCTTAGTAAGTGAGGAACAAGATGAGAAAAGTTATCATTACCCTGACAGTCCTGGCAGTTCTGCTGCTCCTGGCGGCCTGTGAATCCGGCGGCAAGTTCCGCGTTGTGAACAGGACCTCCTTTCCGCTCTACGCGACGATCGGAGCTCAGGACGAAGTAACCATTCCCGGCGGAGAGGAACACACCTGGGAGATCTCCACGGATAAACAGCACATCTTCAATCCGGGCGTGGAAAAGGTGGTCCCGGTAAGTATCATCGGCGAAACTTATCACACCTATGACGAGGGCGAGGAATCCTACACGGATTCCACCACCGTGACCATCAAGGTGGGCCAGACCCTGAGCGCCTATATCAGCCCCAACCGGGCCAGCTTCAAGGTTGTGAACAACAGCAGCCAGGGGGTTCAGAGAGTCCTACTCTACAAGCACAATTTCGTGGCGGCCTCTTTCGTGGAGGACCTGGGTAGTTTAACTCCGGGCGAGATGAAATTCCTGAGAGTGGATTATGCCACGGCCAATAACAACTTTTACTACTACGCGACGGTCGAGATGGCTGACAACACGGTTCTCACGTATGGAGGGGACACCACCATCCTGGAGAAGGACCAGCAATTCCTGATCACCCTCACCGACCCTGAAGAAATTCTTTGATGGAGAAAAAGGTAAAATGAAGATCAAACCGATCATCCTGAGCGCGCTGCTACTGTGTGTACTTATCACCGCCCTTTCCGCTCTCCCGCCCGAATTGCGTGGACTGCCTCTGCAGCAGGATCCCGCGATACTTTCCGGGCAACTTCCCAACGGGCTGAGCTATTACATCATGCGCAATCCCAAACCGGCTGACATCGCCGAACTGCGGCTCTACGTGGACGTGGGCTCCGTAAACGAGGACGACGACCAGCGCGGATTGGCCCATTTTACGGAACACATGGCCTTCAACGGCACCAAAAACTTCGCCAAAGCCGAGGTCGTGGAATATCTGTCCTCGATCGGCATGGGCTATCAAAACGGCCTGAACGCCATGACAGGTTACGATGCCACTTTTTATACGCTCAAGATCCCCACCAATGATGAAACCAAGCTGCGCCAGGGGCTGCTGATTCTTTCAGACATGGCGCATCAGCTCAGCTTCGATCCGGCCGAGATCGAACGCGAAAGGGGAGTCATCATCGAGGAGTGGAGAATGGGGCAGGGGGCCTCGACCCGCATCCGGGACGCCCAAAACGCGGTCATGCTGGCTGGCTCACGTTACGCGGAACGCTCACCCATCGGCACCCATGAAGTGATCAGCGGCTTTGAACATGACACCATCAAGCGCTTTTACCGGGATTGGTATCGCCCGGATCTGCAAAGCGTGGTGATCGTCGGGGATTTTGAGCCCGAAGCCATGCTAACGCTGGTTCAGGAGTATTTCGGTTCCATTCCTGCGGAGGAGAATCCCCGCAACCGGGAAGACTTCACGGTCCCGGACAACCTTGAACCCCAGGCGGTGGTGGCCACGGACAGGGAATTTCCCTACAACACGCTCAACGTGATGTGGAAACAGGATGTCAAACGCTTGCAAACACTGGGTGATTTCCGTCAGAGCGTGATCCAAACCCTGTTCTATACCATGTTGAACTCCAGGCTGGATGAACACAGCAAGAGCTCAGAACCGCCCTTTTCCTTCGCCTTCGGGTATGAATCTCCCGTTCTGCGCACAATGTCCGCGGCATCGGTAATGGCCGTGTTCACCAACGGCAAGGCAGAGGAAGCTTTGAGCACCATCCTCACGGAAACGGAGCGGGTCCAACGATACGGATTCCTGGCGACGGAATTCGAGCGCGCCAAGATCGATCTGCTGCGGGCGGCGGAAAAGGGCTTGGCGGAAAAAGATACCCGTGAATCGAGGGATATGGCCTGGTCAATCATCGACGCGATTGCCAACCGGAATGTCTATCTGGGCCCGGACCAGGAATTTCAGCTTCTGAGCCTCCTGCTGGAGGACGTCGGACTGGAAGATGTAAACGCCATTGTCACCCAGCTCATTCCGGAAAAGAACATGTTCATTTCGATCGGAGCGCCACAGCAGGAGGGCCTGAACTATCCTTCCGAAGAACGTATGCTGGAGATCGCCCGCACCGTGAACACACTCGAGATCGAGCCCTATGAGGACAAAGCTCTTGACGAGCCGATCATGGCCAGCATTCCCGCACCCAGGCCGGTCACAAAGGAAAGCCTTGATCCCCAAACCGGGATCCGATTCTGGACCCTGGCCAACGGAGTGAAAGTATACAGCAAGAAGACCGATTTCAAGAATGACGAGGTCCTGTTGGCAGCTGTGAGCCCCGGCGGCTATTCCCAATATAAAAAGGAGGAAATCGCGGCAGCCAATCTGGTATCGGGTTACGTCGGGGAGTCCGGATTTGGCAATTTCGATGCCACCACTCTGGACAAAGCATTGGTGGGCAAGGTGGCGAATGCTTCTTTGAACCTGAGCCTGAAAACCGAGGGATTCAGCGGTTCCTGCTCACCCCGGGATCTGGAACTGATGTTCCAACTGGTCCATCAATACGGCACAAATCCCCGCTTTGTCCCAGAAGATTTCCGCTCCTATGTCCAACGGACCAAAAACATGATCCAGAACCAGGACCTTGATCCCATGATGGTTTTCTTCCGGAGAATGTCCAGCGAAAGGTACAACGATCATCCTTACATGAAGAGCCTGGCCGATTTTAACTTGGATGAGGTGGAGCTTGCCTCCGTGGAAAGGATCTTCCGGGATCGATTCGCGGATTTCTCCGATTTCAGTTTCGTGATCGTGGGTAATTTTGACGAGGACCTGCTGAAAGAATACTGCCAGGTTTATCTGGCCAACCTGCCTGCCAGCGGACGCAGGGAAAAAGCCAGGGATGTGGGGATCGGCACCTCCGCCGGTCAAAAGGAGCTGCGTTTCCGCAAAGGCTCGAGTGATCGCAGTTTCGTGGCCCACATCAGCGACGGGAAATACTCCTACAGCCTGGAGAACGAAGTCCAATTAAGCGCTCTCGAATATGTGCTGAACGAAAAACTGCGGGAAAACATCCGCGAGGAACTGAGCGGAGTGTACTTCATCCAGGCATCTCTGCAGAGCACGGAATTGCCGAAGCAAAGCTACTCTCTGATGACCGTGATGGCCTGCTCCCCGGCTCGCGTGGATGAACTCAATGCCGCCATCTTTGCCACCCTGGACAGCATCAGAACTGGAGATCTGCCTGAAAAATATGCCATCTCAGCCCGGGCGACCCTGGAGCAACGGCATTCTGAGAACATCCGCTCGAACCGTTACTGGCTGGGCCAGATCCAAAACAACCTGCGGCTGGGGCGTCCCTTGACGGGATTCCTGGATAAGCCGGAGTATTTTGAGCGGATCGATCGGGATATCCTGGTCAAGACGGCGAAGAAATACATCAGATTCGACAAAAACAAGCTGAGTGTGATCATGCTGCCGGAGGTCGCTGAGGATTAAGCCGTTCCGGCACTGTAAACAAGATCATTGCATAAAACATTAGACGGGGCCTGGATCGGGAGGTTCAGGCCCCATCCGTTTTAGCACGAAAGCTGCCTCCGGAGTTAATGCTCCCGCCGGCAGCGGAGGAGGTTTTGATGAAGACATTGAAGATCATGGCTCCGCTGGCGGCCTTGTTTTTCCTGGCTGTTTCCGTCCAGGCTCAAACCAGCGTGACCATCGGCAGCGGCAACCAGACGGCCAGGATCCCGGTCGACATGTGGTGGAACACCAGCCTGTTCCAGACCCTGTTATACAAATTCCATGTTGACAAATCATATATAGTGATTATCTTGTCTCCAAAATCTAAATACTGGAGGCGAGATGCCACGACCAAAAGACCAATCGTTGCAGGAAGTATTCCTGAAAGCGGAGCAG
>JAHYIU010000089.1 GCA_019429425.1 Candidatus Syntrophosphaera sp. | reverse complement strand
CGCTCTACCTGGGATTCGGGACCGGTCACGCGGATTATCCCTGGCGGGTTTCCTATGGCCTGGGATTGAGGACCAAGGTGGTGGAATTCGGTTTCGGCCTGCAATCCTTCAAATCCGTGCTGCCTGGGTATAAATCAACTGGACTGGGCGCTGCCAGCTACTTTAACCTGAGGTTCTGAAGCTGAAATTCGCGGTCATCATACTCGTTTCGCTGCTGATCTCCGGATTCTTTTATTTCCGCACCCAGCCGGAGATAACGCGTGGCCGGCGCTGGCTGCTTTTCGCCCTGCGCGCGTTGAGCCTGTCCATTCTGCTCCTGCTCTTGATCAGCCCCATCCTCTACTACCTGCGCCAAATCACGGAAAAACAACAGGTTATCGTGCTCAGGGATGTTTCCGGCAGCATGGACCTGCGCAGCGGGGACCAACCCAAGAAAGAGGTTCTGGCCATTCCGGGCAGGGAACTGGCTGCCAAATTTGCCGCCGCGGGATATGAATTGCATGATTACGCTTTTGCCAGAGGTCTTCATACGGACAAGGACAACACGCTTCTGATGCCAGCTTTAGAGGAATTGGCAAAAAAGCACGATTTTACCAAGGTTAAGGGCATCGTTCTGATATCCGACGGCTGGCTCCGGGACGCCTCACTGCAGCAGGTGAAACAGCTCGGATCGCCTTTCTACGCCCTCGCGGACACCATCAGGCCCCGGACCGCAGACCTGGCCATCGCCAAAACGATCACCAACCGCCAGGCCTATCGCAACGAGCCGACCCTCATCCGCGCGGAAGTGAACTCTTTGAATTACAACGGACCAGCCACAGTCAGGCTGCTCCTGGGCGGAGCGGTGGTCGCCTCGCAGAATGTCCAGCTCAGGGACGGGATCGCCACCACAGTGGATTTCACCCACAGATTCGTCCAAACCGGCTTCTATCCTTTCAGCGTGGACATTTCCGCTCCGGGAATCAACGAACGCTCGCTGAACAACAACAGTTTCCCCGGCGCGATCGACGTTCTGGCCGATAAACAGCGGATCGCCGTGATCTCAGACAGCCCGGCCTGGGACAACAAGTTCATCGTCGACGCCCTGGCAGAAAACGCGCGCTGGGAAGTGGGGCACTACCGCGTCCAGGGAACCCGGATCATGGTGGGAGACGAGGTCCTGAACAGCCTTCCCGAGGCCAATCTGGCCGCCATCGTCCTTGTCAACAACGGCACGCTCCAACTCTCCGGACCTGTGCTTGATTACGTGATCCGCAACAACAGCAAGGGAGTGGGAGTCCTCTTCCAGGGTTTGCCGGCCTCGGAACTGAACGCCATCCTGCCCCTGCAGAGGTCCAATATAGCTTCATCCTACCAGGGATTCCTGGAACTCAGCCCGGCCGCGGCCTCCTATCCCATGCTCAGTTTTGAGAGTTCCGACCTGCGTGATATTCCGCCTCTGGATTACTATTACGTGAATGCCGCCCGGACCGCGGAAGTGCTGGCGACCATGAACAATCCGCAACAGTCTCCCGCCATCGCCGTCAGCGTTCAGACCGGCGGCAAGGTGCTTTCGCTGGCATTTTTGAATCTCTGGAAATGGCAGTTGCAGAGCGGGACAGGAGGCTACAAAAAGCTGCTCACCAATTCCGTCACCTGGCTCGCCAACACCTCCGAAAGCGGCTACAACGCCATCCACAACGCCAGCTATTTCCTCGGCGAAGAGATCGACCTGCGGCTCCGCGCCCAGGATGACATCCGTTCCCTGCGGCTGGACCTAAATCCCGAACTCCGGGTCCTGGATGCCGATGGAAAGGAAGTTTTCCGGGATTTCATGACCCAGTCCGAGGGCCAATATTCCGCCGGATTAAGTTTGGACAAGGCCGGCCAATACCGCTTTGAGATCAAAGACAAGGTGAGCGGAGAAAGCAGCTCCGGCAGGTTCAATGTGGCTGATTCCTCGATCGAGTCCAGGGATTTCGACTACAATCTTCCGCTCTTGTCCTGGCTGGCTTCGGATACCGGAGGCAGGCTGCTCAATCCCGCTTCGATAAAGGATTTTTCACCCCTTCCCGCGCAAAGCAGGGTCCTTGACCTGCGCCAGGACGTGCCCCTCTACCGCAAATGGTGGGTGCTGGCACTGTTCATCCTCGCCTTCTGCCTGGAACTCTTGTTCCGCCGGCGCTGGGGGCTTCTCTGAACCTTCCGGCCGGGCGCTCCAAACCGCCCGGATAAACTTGTTCATGGAAAAACTGTGTTTTTCTTTGGATTTGAATAGATTATACTTGTATATATTTACACGATTTTGGTAGTCCTCGTTGCTATACTGATACCCGCTTCAACTGCCGTGAGCAGGGCAACCCCGATTATTGCCTTTGCGTAAATCCCTATTAAAAAAGCCCTTAGCGGCTGACCATTGACGGGAACTTAAATGAGTCCCGCTTGAAGCGAGGTTATCATGACGCACACGCTACCGCAATTGAAGATCGGCAACCTGGTTGCCAAACTGCCCATCCTGCAAGGCGGAATGGGAGTCGGGATATCTTTATCCAAACTGGCTGCCGCGGTCGCCAATGAAGGCGGGATCGGCATCATCTCATCCGTGGGGCTGGGAGTCCTCCATCCTGAACTGGGCCTGAATTACAAAGAAGCCAACATCGCCGCCCTGAAAGAGGAAATCCGCGCCGCCCGCAAACTGACATCCGGCATTTTGGGGATCAACATCATGCTGGCCATATCCGATTTTGACGAGATGATCCGCGCCGCGTTTGAGGAGGAGATCGACATCGTTTTCCTGGGAGCCGGACTGCCCACCAAGGTTCCCAGCACCATGACGCTCGAATACCTGCAAAGCGCCAAAACCAAGATCGGCATCATCGTCTCCTCCGGCAGGGCCGCCAAACTGGTCCTGAACCTCTGGGCGGACCATTTCAAAAGGGTTCCGGACATCATCGTGGTGGAGGGGCCCAAAGCCGGAGGCCACCTGGGTTTCAAGCCCGAGCAGATCTTCAATGAGGAATACGCCCTGGAAGTTATCCTGCCCCAGGTCCAGGAGGCGGTCAAAGAGGTCGAAACCAAGCATGGCAAGTGCATTCCGGTCATTGCCGCGGGAGGTATCTTCTCCGGTGACCAGATCTATGAGATAATGAAGCTGGGAGCCGACGGAGTGCAGATGGGAACGCGGTTTGTGGCCACCGAGGAATGCGACGCCGGAGCCGCCTTCAAACAACTGTTCGTGGATTGCGAGCAGGAGGACATAGTCATCATCAACAGCCCGGTCGGCCTGCCCGGCAGGGCCATCCGCAATCAGTTCCTGAAAGACGTGTCCCTGGGCATCAAAAAACCTTTCCTCTGCCCCTGGAAGTGCCTGAAAACCTGCGATTACCGCAATTCGCCCTATTGCATCGCCATCGCCCTGCAAAACGCCCGCAACGGATTATTCGAGGAAGGATTCGCCTTTGCCGGAGCCAACGCCTACCTGGTGAAAAACATCACCACGGTGAAGGAACTCATCCGCAGCCTGGTGCAGGAGTATCAGGATTACTGCAACGAACTGCTGAAAAAGGGAAAGCTGAAGCTGGCTCCAGTCCGCTGCTGAAAGGTTTCTGGCCTCTGTCCAGTTTTCGGGAAATTCCGCTTTTCCCTCATGGCTCCCCTTATCAATACGGTGTCAATACGGACTCAATACGGACAAAGTCCGTAATGAGTCCGTATTGATAGCGTAATGATAATGGGGGCGCCGAAGCGTCCTAATCCGGATAGATGAGGGTGCAGGCTTGCGAAACCTCGATCCAGTAAGCTTTTCCGGGCTCCAGGGTGCTGGGTTGCGCGCCCAGGTGATCCACCTGCAGCAGCCAGGCGGAGATGGAGTTCAGGGCGGTGGTGGTTGGCAGGGCCGCGGCAGGCAGGTAGGAAACCAGGTTCCAGCCCGCTTTCAGGCTGATCGGAGTGGCGGAGGGGTCAACGGGATCGCCAGCCACACTCAGAATTGCCGGAGCGCTCATGTTCACCCAGTAACCTTCTCCAGGGGCCAGGTTTTGCAGGGTGTTGAAATGCTCGGGCATCGCCGGGGCGAAGCTTTTTGCCTCGTTCTTGACCTGCAGGAGTCCGCCGGTCCCGGCAAAGACGCTGGAAACATCATTGGAAGAGGGAATCACATTAAGGCTGATCAGGTTCCAGCCCGCGTCAAGGTATATTTCCTGAGGCTCGTCGATCTCGCCAAAGACCACCGTGACAGTGGTTTGCGTGCCAGCGGTGACCGTTACGGGCACAAGTTGGGGATCGTAGCCGGGGGTGGAAACAGTGAGGGTGTAGTTCCCAGGGGCCAGATAGCGGTAGAAATCGCCGTGGCTGGGGTCGGTTTCCACGCTGGAATAGATATTGTCGTATCCGGCGATGTTGATCTCTGCCGCCAGAGGGGCTCCGTACGCGTCCACGACTGTCCCGTGAACTCCCAGCAGGGCCTGCTCCAGATAGCTGAGCATGGCCTCGTAGTTGTAGCTCCAATAGTTGGGCATGGTGGAAGCGGCGGGCATCTTGGTGTTTGAACATTCGATGGTGACCTCGCGGCCGTTGCGGTTGTAGTTCATCCAATCCTGCCGTCCGCCGGAGATCACATACCAGGCCGCGCCATTGGTTATTCCGTTTGAACTGATGCCGGTGAAATAGCCGCTGGGGCTGTTTGCTTGAGCCAGTGAAGCATACACGAGGCTGGAAGAGATAAACCAGCTGTTGTCCGGATGGAGTGTGTAGGTGTGGTCCCAGGGATAGTTTACGACTTCCGCTCCGCCGTGGTAATTCGCCCCGAAGACAAAGCTGTGGGCATTGGCGAAATCCATCATGGCCTGGGTCTCGGGCTGGATCGGGCCGGTGTTCAGGCTGCCGTTGTAATTGGGATAATTGCGGTTGAGGTCATAGCCGTTGGCATTGTTGCGCCGGGCGTTGGCTACGGTGTTGTTGCCGCCGTAATAGGTCCCGTCGGGATTGGTGTTCGGCCCGATATAGAGTTCCATGCTGTTGACGATGTTGGTGAGCCGCGGATCGGTCCCATACTGGCTGAGCAGGGTATCGATCAGGCGCAGCAGCATTATCCAGCCGGTGGTTTCGTCGCCGTGGATCGTGCTGGTGAGCAGAACTTCCGGCTCTTTTTCTTCGCTGGATACGTTGTCCGAGATCTTGGCCACAAGGATGGCGCGGCCGTTGACGGTGGTCCCGGCGTTGATGATCTGGCAGAGATTGGGATAGGTCGCGGCGAAGTTGTTCATCATGGTAACATAGGCGTCATAGGTGGGATAGACGTCCCAATCGCGCAATTGGTGCTGACTGGCGCTCATCAGGGCCGGGAATTCGCTGGACGGGGCAGGCAGGATCTGGGTTCTGTAGCCCAAGGCGGAGAATTCAGCCCATTCCCAGTCGTTGGCATAGGCGTAGACCCAGTTTCCCTTCACGTTGTCGATGGATATGATCCGGGTGAGGCTTTGCAGAGAGGCCTTGTCGGCCAGTTCGAACCTGAAGTAGTATTGGTTCCACTCTCCCGCCACGAGGGGCAGGGAGAGCAGAATCAGAAGGATGGCAATTATCAGGTATTTCATTGCCGCATTCCTTTGCTGGGCAGGTTCCGGATGGCCTTCACATAGTAGAAAGCCCGGTCGAGGCCTTCCGGATCTGTATATTCCGGGCTGGCGGAGGAGGCCAGGTAGGCATAAACCCCGTAAGGTTCGGAAGCGCGGTAGATGTGGTACTCGCTGGCAAGTTCGACCGCAGGCCAGAAGAGCCGGGTGCCACCGGATACAGGCTCGATCGAGACCTCGGGAGCGTCCAGTTCAATTGATGTTACGGCGTTTATAGCGATTGGAGCCGTATCCCCGATCACCTGGCCGAAGTTCAGGGCATATGTTTCCAGCACCGGATAGGCCGTATCGGCGCTATAGTCGTAGATCTTGAAGCTGACGGTCTCGCCCTCTGAGGCAAGATTGACCAGAAGCGTGACGTAGGCAACTCCCGCGTTCACCGTCACTTCAGCCATACCGCGGCATTCGGTGCCCACAAAGGCGCCCACCACGTCGTTCAGAACGCAGGAGGTCCAATCAATGGTGGCAACTCCATAAACCGTGGCGGAATTGTTGGGATAGGTTACAGGTGTCCAATCCGGCATGGAGACTTGGTTTACGGTCACCATCACCGTGTCAAAGGCAGAAGCTTCTCCGTCGCTGACGGTGAAGGTCAGGTTCTCTGTTCCGATCCAGTTTTGGGTGGCTGTGAAAGTGACCGTCAGGCCGGTGATACTTACCAGAACGTTGGAGTTTCCGGTTACATCAAGGGTCAGGGGATCGCCATCCTGGTCATTGGTGTAGAGGCCCATATCCACAATCAGGCTTCCGTTCTTATCGAAGCTGAAGCTGGCGGGCAGATCGATGGTGGGCGGATTGTTCGGAATGAAGCCGTTTCCGCTTACGGATAGGTTCAGCGTGGGATTGTCCGTGTCGTTGCTGGAGATAACCACGTTTCCGATGTAGCCAGCCGCCGCGGTCGGGGCGAAGGTCAGGTTGTAGGTTTTGGTCGCTCCGGGCGTAATGCTGAAGCCCAGGGTATTGCGGCTGTTTTTGACCGGAGAAAGGTTGAACTCGCTGGAGCGGGCAACCTCCGCGACGCTGTATCCGTTGGGAGTGCTGATCGTTCCGGTGAGAATCTCGTTTCCGCTGTTCTGGATGGTGAACTGCTCAACGCTGCTCGCCCCCACAGCCACATTGCCAAAGGCGATGGAACTGGGATCGACCTCTATCTGCGGACCGCTCTGGTTCGGAAGCAGGGTCAGTTTCAGGTTGGGACGGCTCGTGGAGGTGTACCCGCTGGTAAAGACATTCGTTTGGTCTACAGTGTCGCTTCTGCCGTAACGGTAACCATTGGTCACTGTCGTATATTGGGTAGTACCTGAAGAATTCCATGATCCAATCATGCCAAAGGCAGTGTCCACCACGATGTTGTCGGTTCCGTTCCATTCGAATGGAGTGGTGAGGGTAAGCATATTGTATCCAGTAGCGGTTGGCTGATATGAGGCTGCAGACCATACCTGGGTGAGTCCGGTGGATATCCAAGAGGCCACGTTGGTGGCGGTGGTGTGTCCCATGCGAACCACGAAGTTTGGCATGGCCTGGGCTGGCAATCCGGTAATGTTGAACCCTATCTGGGTGATATTGATGGGTCCGATAACTCCCAGGGCATTCAGTTCAGCAGCAGTATAGACCGATTGTCCGTGTAAGCTGCGATAGTATTGATTGACGGGGCAAGCGCCTGTTGTGCTGTTACTGGAGGTTCCGGTTCCAATAATCACTGAGGTTACGACAACAGCAGTGGGCGTGGCGGTAACTGTTTCGGTGGTATCGGACAGCCCGCCAGGGTAAACAGCGATCAGATAGTAGCCGTAGGTGGTTTCATTGACCACGTTCGTATCGGAATAGCTAAGTCCCGAAACTGTGGTCAGGAGGGAGCCGTTGCGGTAGATCCTGTATCCGCTGGGGGTTCCAAATAAAGGCGCCTGCCAGGCCAGATTGACAAATCCATTGCCCGGTATGGCAGTCAGGTTTTGCGGAGGATAGAAGCTGCTGGGAGCGGTGGAGGCAGGGAAGATGATGTCGTCCACCCAGGCGCAGTCTGAACCGCTATCGACACTGACATCCTTCATGTATTCCCATTTGAGCACCCTGGTTCCGGTTGCGAGGTCAATGGAAGCCTGGGTCCAGTCCACAGTTCCCGACCAGCTTCCTTGGAGGGCTCCGTCCACATAGAACCTCAGATAGTCGTAGCCGGATTCAGAAGAGACTTTGTACCAGAAGGTCAGAGTGCCGGGAGATGACAATACACGCGTTGTTTCCAGCGTACTGGATTGGTTGTGGGTTATTAATCCGCTTTTGGCTGAATAAGTTCCCGCGTGTGACGTGGTGTTGTCAATGGTCCAGGGAAAAGTACCCTGGATCCAGGGAAAGGAACTGAAATTCCCCGTCTCAAAATCCTCAATAATGATCCCAACGTTGACGTTTTCGGTCTTGCTGGCCGTATAGGTCCCCGCCGTGGCTGAGAAGGACAGAGAAGCGACTGTCCCGATGGAGATTCCTGGATCCGCTGTCAGGGAAAAGGACAGGCTGGCAGCGCCTGAGGCCGAGATGGCGGGGAAATTGGCAGTGCCTGTGTTGATGGTGATCCCCGGAGTGGAGCTGGTTAGAAACGCGCTTCCGGAGGGAGACGCGGACCCGCCTGTATTGTTCAGGGGCATGGTGATGGAAACGGTCTCGCCCGGGTCAAGGCGTCCGTTGTTGTTGCCGCTGGGATCGCTGACCGTCATGTTGCCAAAAGCCAGCGCGGGGGCATTGATCTCCTTGGTGAAGTTGTATGTCCAGGGAGATTGGCCGCTCATGGTCATGGTGATGGTGAAAGCGGCCACAGTGCCGTTAGCGATGTTATCGGCGATGGCTATGGAAAAGGCATTGTCCGCCAGAACCGTGGCGCCGGCAGCCAGGCTGCTTATGGCATGGTTGGCATCCGTGATCGTGATCCCGGGAGTTGTGCAGGAAAGGACCGCGCTCACGTTGGTGGCAGGATCGATCCCAACGTTTTTGAAAGTGACGTCCAGCCAGCCGCTTTCATTGTAGTCAGGCTGGTCGTTGTTGTCATCATCATAGTTTACCGCTTCGACGGTCAGGAAGGGCCCGCTCGCTGCCAGGACAGGGATATCGGCGATCACGGTGACCTTGTTTTGCGCGGTGATCACAAGTTTGGCTGTGCCGGCAGTGGTGAACGGAGTGATGGGAAGGATCAGGTTACCGGATGCGTCTGTGATCCCGGTACCATAGGTCACACCGTTCATCGTGAGTCCGATCCTGGAATGGGGGGCGGCTCCGGAGATCGCGTAAGTGGTTTGGCCGACGTAGATCTGGCCGGGATACACAGCCGCGTTGGCCGTGGGAACTCCAAAATACGGCATCAGCGAAGGATCGCCCATGATGGAGTAGATCTCCCAATAGTAATTGGTGCGTGAACTTCCACTCTGTTGAACGGCCAGATTGCCCATATAGTTGGCCTCTCCGACGGTGGTGGCCCAATCGGTGAAGGCTTCAGCATGGGTGTGGAACATGGCGTCGTATGTCCCCAAACTTGTGGCACTGTAGGGATGGGGCTCAGCCTGGATCGGCGTTTTGTAGCCTATCCCCCACCAGTAGTCCTCATTCCAGTAGGTGTTGTTGGTGCCGCCGATGTAGGCAACCGCGCCGCCATTTGCTTTGCGGATCAAAGCCTCACCAAAGCAGGGGCTGGAATAGTTGAAGGCGTTGGTCAGACAGCAGTTTCCGACCCAGACCCCATACTTGTTGATGTTGGTCATGGCGTTGACATTGGTGACGGTGAAGGTGGGATCAGCCCAGCTGGTCTGGCTGCCGTGGGCGGTGTAATTCATGTAGCCCCGGCCTTCGTTGGCATTGGCGATAACTTGGGCGTCGCTGCTGGCGGAAGCGGGATATAGGTAGGTGTCGGAATCAATGCCGTTGGCCGGATTGAAATAGTGGGTGGTTCCATAATTGATCTGGCCGTTTCCGTAGGTGGGGGCATAACTCGCGTCGGCCCCGGCGATCATCACCACGTCGCCCAAATAGCCCAGGTCGGGCATGGTCGTTTTCTCGAACATCAGGGTCTTGTTGATGATGGTGGTCAATTCAGTCGCGGAGGAAACGGAAAAACGGCCGTAATACATTTCAGGAAGGTAGTCAGTGCCTTGGAGCCGCACATAGGTCAGGTCCGTCACATGTGA
>JAHYIU010000088.1 GCA_019429425.1 Candidatus Syntrophosphaera sp. | reverse complement strand
GTCCACCTTGGCCACGCGGAGTTTGTGGGTCCCCGTTGGCTGGCGGGGGCTTTCCCAAAAATCAAACCAGCGGAAGGATTGGGCGCTCTGATAGGAATGGATGTCGGGAAGGTTGCGCACGATCCTGATCTCGTGGGGATACCAGCCATGCCCGGTGTGGCAGTGGTCGTAATCGCACCAAAAATGCTTGTAGCGAAAAAGCAGCCCCTCCACCCGGTGATCGTCCAAAAGCTCGGCACAGCGTTGCTTGATGCGGGGCAGGTCCGCTTCATGGACCACCTCGTCACTTTGCAGATAGAAGAGCCAGTCGCCGCTGCAGGACTGCATGGCGATATCTGTCTGCACGGAATGGACCATGCCCCCTTTCAGCCACTTTTCCTCCCACTCGGTGTCGATGATCCTGATCCTGGGGTCGCCAATGGCCTCGATCGCCTGGCGGGTCATGTCATCCGGATCACCTTTGCCCACGGCGATCACGAATTCGTCGCAGATGGTAAGGATGGACAAGATCGATTCCACCACGGGGTAATAGAGCTTGATCCCGTTGCGCACAAAGGAAAATCCGCTGATCTTCATTGGTTTTCACCGGGATGGAATTGCATGTTGTAGAGCTTCTGATAGCGTTCACAACTTTGCAGCAGTTCGTCATGCCTGCCCGTGCCGACGATCTTCCCGTGCTCCAGAACAACGATCCGGTCTGCCTTGAGCACCGTGGAAAGCCTATGCGCAATCATGATCACGGTCCGGTTCTGGGTGGCTTCATCAATGGCCTGCTGCACAAGTTTCTCGCTTTCGGTGTCCAAAGCGCTGGTGGCTTCGTCAAAGATGAGGATGGGCGGATCACCCACGATCGCCCGGGCTATGCACAGCCGCTGGCGTTGACCGCCGGAAAGGTTGGCGCCCTTGGTCTGGAGGA
This sequence comes from Candidatus Syntrophosphaera sp., assembly GCA_019429425.1. NCBI lineage: Bacteria > Pseudomonadati > Candidatus Cloacimonadota > Cloacimonadia (SeqCode) > Cloacimonadales (SeqCode) > Cloacimonadaceae (SeqCode) > Candidatus Syntrophosphaera > Candidatus Syntrophosphaera sp. Next base: position 8,902 of record JAHYIU010000088.1, on the reverse strand, counting down.
TCTCGTCAAACTGGCTGGGAAAGGCGAGGATGAATTCCTCCGCGTGGGCGATCCTGGCGGCCTTGCGGACCTGATCGTCGGATACCTCTTCCAGAGTGCCGTAGGCAATGTTTTCCCGGATGGATTTGGTGAACAGAACGCTGTCCTGGGTCACCACTCCAAACAACCGGCGCAGATGCGCCAGCTTGATCTGGCGGATGTCGATGCCGTCCATTTTGATCTTGCCTTCCTTGACATCATACATCCGGTTGAAGAGGTTGGCCAGGGTGGTCTTCCCGCCTCCGCTGGCGCCCACAAAGGCGATCTTTTCCCCCTTGCGGATCGTGAGCGATACATCCTGCAAAACGGGTTTGGAGGCTTCATAATGGAAGCCGACCCGCTCGAAGACGATATCCCGGATGAAATCGGGTTTGTCGATGGCGTCGGGCGCGTCCTGGATCGTGGATTGCTGGTTCATCACCAAAGAGATGCGGCCCAGGGAGACCATCGCCTTTTTGATCTCGGTGTAGATCTGGGTGAGCGTTTTAAGCGGATGCAGCATGGAAAAGAGGGCGAAGAGGAAGGCGGTGAAATCGCCCAGGGAAAAGGTCGAGCCGGGCTGCAGGATCATCCTCCCGCCAATTACGATCACCACCACGCCGGTGAGGGTGGTGTTGATCTCGGAGATCGGCAGGTTCATCGCGGAATAGGTCTGGGCCTTTTTCCACAGTTTCAGGTGGGTGCGGTTGATCCGGCTGAAGCCCTGATATTCGCTGTCCTCGCGGCGGAAGGCCTTCACGATCTTCATGCTGTTCAGGGCTTCCTCCACGGTGGAGAACATCGAGGATAACTGTGCTTGGATGCGGCGGGAATATTTCTTGATCTTCCTGCCCAAAAAGCCCACCAACAGGGTGAAGGCCGGCAAAACAACGATGCTGTAGGCAAAGAGCCGCGAATTCAAAAGCAGGGCGATGCGCATGTAAACCAGGATCGTCACCAGGTCCCTGATCCCCTCCAGCAAAGATTTGATGAACTGCTCGCTGACGATCTCCACATCGTTTACCATGCGCACGATCGCGTCACCCACCCGGTTTTGGTTGTAAAATTCCAGCGACTGGTTCATGTAGCGCCGGAACATCATGTTGCGCACGTCCCGGATGGTGTTTCCCCGCAGCCGGACGAACAGGACCCGCTGGATGAAATAAAAGAGGTTCTTCAGCAGGATGGTGACCACCACAAAGCCGCAAAGTACATAGAGCAGGCTCAGGGAATCGGTCCTGAGCATGATCTCTTTCAGGCTTTCCCAGAAAGGCGCCAGGTCGCCCAGGCTCTTGATGGCAAAGATGTTTCCGCTGGAGGAAATGAACTGGCCCCAGGCCACGCCGACGGCGCTGAGGAAGGAAGAGGGATCATGATAGATAAGCCCGGTCTTGTTCGGATTGAAAACATAGTCGAAGAGCGGGATGACCAGGGTGATGCTGATCCCGCTGAACAGGGCGAAAAACAGCATCGCCACCAAGCCCGTGACCAGGATGTGCCAATACCTGAACATCATCCGGTAGATCTGGATGAGATCGCTCCAATTTCCTTTGTGGCTCTTTTCTTTACTCATAGGTTGCGCAATAAAAAAATGCCAGCGAAAGCTGGCAAGTAAAATTGTGGCACGCCCTGAGGGATTCGAACCCCCAACCTTCTGATCCGTAGTCAGATGCTCTATCCAATTGAGCCAAGGGCGCGCAACCAAGCCACGTTCCCAAACCCCGCTTTTCTGTCAAGAACTATATGTTCCACGTGCTTACTTAATAATCATCTGCTGATATTGGTTATTGATTTCCCCAAGATTATCCCAACGCGGGCATTAATGAAATAAATCTTGACTTGAGAATTGACGCTCGCACAATGGCTGGCAAGAAATACAAGGGAGGTTCAAAGATGAAACTGAGGTTTCTGGGCCATTCGGCCTTTGAGGTGAAGACCGGTTCAGGGCACACAGTCCTGATCGATCCCTATCTGGACGACAATCCGGTGGCGGCGGCCAAATCCGGACAGGTGGAAGCGGATTTCATCATCCCCACCCACGCCCATGGCGACCATCTGGGCGACACTTTCAAGATCGCCCAGCGCTGCGGCTCACTGATCATCTGTGTGGCTGAACTGGCGGGATACTGCACCCGCAAGGGCTTCAAGGCCCATGCCATGCAGATCGGCGGAGCGCGTGACTTTCCCTTTGGCAGGCTGAAATTCACACCCGCCTGGCATGGCAGCAAGACCCCGGATGGCGAATATGCCGGACTGGCCGCGGGGATACTGCTCTGGGTGGATGGAACCTGCATCTACCACGCTGGCGATACGGGCCTCTTTTACGACATGAAGCTGATCGGGGAAATGAACAAGGTGGATTACATGCTTGTGCCCATCGGCGATAATTATACCATGGGCATCGACGACGCGGTGAAGGCCGTGGAGTTCGTCCGGCCCCGCGTCGCCATCCCCATCCATTACAACACCTGGCCTGTGATCGAGGCCGATCCGCAAGTCTTCGCGGATAAGGTGGAAGCCCTGGGGGCCTCCTGCCTCGTCCTCAAACCGGGAGACTCTGTCTGACTATTTTTTCAGCGCTTTGAGCGCGCTCGCGTAATCCGGTTCGTGGGTGATGTCATCCACCAGTTCGCGATAGGCCACTTTGCCGGAGGCGTCGATTACGATCACCGCCCGGGCCAGCAGGCCGGCCATGGGCCCGGAGACCATTTCCAAGCCGTAGTCTTTACCAAAATCACGGTTGCGCAGTTCGGAGAGGGTGAGCACCTTGTCGATGCCCTCCGCGCCGCAAAAACGCCCCAGGGCGAAGGGCAGGTCGCGCGAGACGCAGAGTATCACGGCCTTCTTGGTCTTGGCCGCCTCGGCGTTGAATTTGCGCACGCTCATGGCACAAACCGCGGTATCCACGCTGGGAAAGACGTTCAGAAGGATCTTCTGGCCATTGAAATCGGCCAGGGTCTTGTCGCTCAGGTCGTTGGCGGTCAGGACGAAATCCTTCGCCCTGCTGCCGATCCGGGGCAGCGGACCGGATGTTTTTACGGGGTTTCCTCTTAGTTTTGTAGTTGCCATTTATCTATCCTTTGCTTGTATTGTTTTATGAGAAATAATAAGCGGCGGCAGAATAAATCCAAATCCCCCTTTTCGGACATACCTCTGATCTTGATCTCAGAACAAGCCTTCGTCCCTTTTCCTCGGTGGTATTCCGCTTGAACACTCAGCTTACACATCCCGTACTTTATTCGGGATGTGTAGGGCGAGATTACAATGGGCAGACCGGGTTGGAAAAAGGGCCAAAGTAAAACCAGTCCTGGGTTCATGGCCGGGGAAGCCATAATCCCGGGACTGGCATAAACGGGGAAATCAGCAGATCAGAGGAAGAACAGCTTGATGACGATGGCGATCAGGAGGCTGGAATTGATCGCCAGCCAGATCTGCAGGCGAGCGTTGGCCTTGCGGACCTCTTCGCGGTTGCCCAAGGCTTTCTTTTCCAGGCGCACGATGAGGTTTTCGATCGTCTCGAGCTTATCCCCGGTCTTGTCAAATTTCCGGATGTCGTTGTTGTGGTTCAAATTGCGCTTCAAATGATTGGCAAACTGCCAGGCGATGGGTATGAAGGCTGGCAGGAGCTTTTTCAAAGTTATTCCTATCATGTGAGTCCCATCCTGTTTAGAATTTGTAGCCAACGTTGCCATAAAGCGTACCGGGCAGCACGGCGTGGGTGGTATAGGCAAGGTCGACGACGATGCCCTGCACGTTCAGGCCGATGCCGGCGTTCCAGGTGGCGGGATTGGAATGAACCCCGAATCTCAGGCTCAGGGGTTCGAAGATGTGGTATTCGACGCCGCCCATGAATTCGGTTTCCTTGGCAAAGTCTTTTTTGACCTCGATGCTGGTGACGACCCGTTCATAGGGGATGTAGGATATGCCCAGGGCAAGTTTGCTGGGCAGGGGATGCTGGTTGGTGTCGCCCATCGTGGTCTGATTGAGGTTGCTGACGCTGAAGCCGAGTTTGGTGCGGCCATGCAGAAAGGCGGTGGCGCCGAGGTCGATGCCCAGGGCCTGGTCCGTTTCTTCATCCGCCATTTGGAGGCGGTAGTAGTTCAGGGCGTAGCCGAAACTGATCTGGGAATGGATGTCGCTCTGCAGGTCGAAGGCGTGGCCCGCGCTCCAGATCTGTTCGCTGAGGAGCGATTCGTCGGCAAAATCCACGTCGAACATCCGCGCTCCAAAAGCCAGGGTCCCCAGCTTTTTGGGAAGCTGGACCCCGACGGCGGCGGTCTTCACCTGGGAGAACGGCTGGTTGTAAAGATTGCTGAAGCCAACCTGCGCCTCGTATTTGACGTTGATCAAACCGGCGGGGTTGAAATAGAGGGCATTGACGTCATCGGCCACGCTGGTATAAGCTCCGCCCAAGCCTCGCGCCCGGGCCGAGGGGATGTAATCATCAAAAACGGCAAGCAGAAGAGCTGCCTGGATCAGGATGAGACCAAGAACAAAGTATTTTTTCATGATGCTTTCCTTCTGTCACTCATTTCATTGCGGCTTTGACGACAATGGGTTGCACGGTGTTTTCCTTGGCGCCGGTGCTGCGCTCGATCACCTCAAGATGGCAATAATACAATCCGATCGGCACCCGGCGCATATTGGAATCGCGCCCGTCCCACTGGATGCTTTCGATGCCCAGGGCGTTGCTGATGTTCCTGTTCACGGGAGTTGCCACCAGCCGTCCCTGCGCGTCGTAGATGCGCATGATCGCCTTGACGTTGATGCCGGTGGCGGAAGATTTGCAGCCGTATTCGATCGTCAGCTTTTCGTTCAGCTCCGGATTGAAGATGTTCTTGGAGTTGTTGGGGTTGGTGATGTTCAGCCAGGCAATGTTGCGGCGGATCGCGGTGAGCAGCCTGCCGTTGTTGATCGCCTGGATCGGAGTCGTGTCATAGGCGAAGGCCAGCAGTTCGATGAGCGTTTCCCCATAACTGGTGGGCGTCAGCAGCAGCTTGATCAGGACCTCGTCATCCACCTCGGAGATGATCGGTTCCTGGGACACGTAGCTGATGTCGATCGTATCGCCGTGGGCGGAAACGGTGTATTCCGGAAGGAAGGCGGATAGGGTGCCACTGCGGTCCAAGCCGTTGAACAGGACCTTGTCCGGATCGATCCTGATCTTGGCGGACCAGGAGGAAACGTACCATTCGGGCTTGATCCTGGAGGTCAGGATATTCACGGGCACTTCGGTGTCGATCTCAGCGTTGGTCGTCTGGACCTTGACGATGGCGTTGGCAACAGTGTCCTCCTGCACCAGGTCCGTCAGCTCGCGGGGATTGATCGCGTAATAGTCAAAGGAGAAATCAACCACACCCTGGATGCGGGCCCAGTTCTGGCCTACATTCATTGCCGGCCAGGAAAATCCACTGCGGGGAAAACACTGGTCGTCGACCTGGCAGGCACCGGTTCCGTCATTGACGTAGAACTCGTTGTAGTTGTTGGGTGTGTTGGTGATGTTCACGTTCTCAACCTTAACGAACACGCTTTCCCACTGTTCTCCAGTGGTCGCGTTGGTCAGGTCGCCAGTGTTGATCAGGGTCGCGGGTGGCAGGGGATTTCCCTGGCTGATCACCTGAAATCCGGTGGTGGGTGACATCTCGGTGAAGTTGTAATATTCCGTGATCGTACCTGTCACCTGGACCTTGTCGCCGCGCTGGGGGAAATATTGGTTGGTGAAGATCAGTAGCCCGCTCCAAGGGCCGCCCTCGGGATCGGAAATCACAAATCCGCGGTTCGTGGTGCTGGTTCCCGTATAGAAAGTCTCCGCCACCACGATCCCTTCGACTGTCACAACACTTCCTGAATAGGGGGAATTGCCGTTGGGCGCGGTGGTGTACTGGACATCATAACAGGTCAGGACCTGGGCCGCGAGGCCACCAGCCAGCGCCAGGACCAAAACACTCAGGAAAAGATTTCTCATCTATGGCTCCTTGTTTAACAATTATCGTCTAAAGGGAGTGGCTCAGGTTTCGCGTCCGCGGCCTTTTTCTCCCGGATGAAGATCAGATCAACGATCAGCAGGCACATGCCAATGAAAATAGCGCTATCCGCCACATTGAAGACGGGAAAGCGGTCCATACCCGTGATCAGGTTGGGAATGTCGACGCTGATGAAATCTGTGACAGCGCCGAAGATGGGACGGTCGATCAGATTGTTGCCAATGGCGCCGCCCAGGACCAAACCGAAAGCGACGACCTGGATCCTGTGGGTGGCGTGATGCAGCAACCAGATGATAAAAATTATGGCCAGCACGGAGGTGGAAATGAAGAAGGCCTTGTTCCAAAGAGGATTGGGAAGCGAGATGCTGAAGGCCGCGCCGGTGTTCATCAGATGGCAGATCTGGAAGGTGTCGCCAAACAGCTTTTCCCCCACGGTGATCCATCCGCCCTCAGGAATGAGGCTGCGGATGAGTATCTTGGTGGCCTGGTCCAAAGCGACCACGGCTCCCATGATGATATAGGCGGGATAGGTCTTGAGCTTGGTCATTTGCCTTGTTCTACTTCTTCTGCCGGCGTTTCTTGTCTTCCATCTTTTCCATGCAGGAAATGCAGTATTTGGCATGGGGGATCATCTCCAGACGCGTTTCGGCAATGTTTTCCCCGCACATCTCGCAGATCCCGTAGGTGCCGCTGACTATCTTGTCCAAAGCATCCCGGAGCAGGCGGATCTTCTCGCGTTCGCGCTCCATCATCATCACGGTTTGTTCCATCAAGTTCGTGTCCGAACCCTGATCCGCCTGATGATAGGAATAGGAGGAGAGATCGCCGCTGCTTTCGCGGGCCCCGATGCGTTGGTCCTTGTTTATGTCATCAACGTAGGCAACACTTTCCTTAAGCTCGTTCTGGATCAGCTCTTCAAACTTCTTGAGCTTCTGCGGTGACATTGGCTTAGCCGCCATTGCTTGCTCCTGTAATACAATCATTTAAATCGAATTTTCCAGTTATCTGACCGGGCATCTTGTGTCAACAAAAATATCCGCGCTATGCCCCGTCCAGGCTGGAGATGAAATCTGCTATGATGCCCGTGAGATCGGCAGACGCCTTGTCCGCGTTGGCCCGGATCTCTGACTGGGAGTGGGCTTCGCTGTGAAAGAGGTTGCTGTAGTTGGTCACGATCGATATTGCGAGGACCTTCAGGCCAGCGTGCCTCGCGGCGATAACCTCCGGAACGGTGGACATGCCCACCAGATCAGCTCCCCAGACAGCGAAAGCGGCGCACTCAGCCCGGGTTTCCAGGCTGGGACCGGTCACCCCGATGTAGACGCCCTGCTGCAGAGTGATCTGCTTTGAGGCGGCAATGTCCAGGCACAGCTTCATGTAGCCGGGGTCATAGGGATCGTTCAGGCTGGGAAAGCGTTCGCCCAGGCTCTCATCGTTCTCGCCCAGGAGAGGGTTCGTTCCCATGTGGTTGATGTGGTCTTTGAGCAGGACTATCGACCCGGGGACAAGATGTTCCCTCAGGCTGCCGGAAGCATTGGTTACGATGAGGGTCTCCACTCCCAGACAGGCCATGACGCGCGTGGGATATACCACCGCGGACATTGGATGCCCTTCGTAAAAATGGAATCTTCCCTGCAGATATAAAACCGCCTTTCCGCCCAATTCGCCCAGGATGAGGTTGCCTTTGTGCGTTGGAGCGGTGCTGCCCACAAATCCGGGGATCTCGGAATAGGGGATGGAGCAGAGGACCGAGCCTTTATCGGCAATGTCATTGAGCCCCGTGCCCAAAATGATCGCCACCTTGGGAAGCTTTGGCAACCTGTGTTTCAGCCACTCGGCCGTCTGGCGATGGGAACCGTTCATGAGATCTGATTATCCTCCACGGGCGGCTTGGCATTGGGGTTTATCTCTTCCTTGATCTGCTTAAAATCGGTATCCAGGAGTTGCTCGGTCTCGCGGGCCAGGAGCGGGTCTTTCTCAATGCGGTCCTGGAAGGTCTGCAATTCGCTTCTGAATTGCATCAGAAACTGCCTTTTCTGCTCCTTGATCTGGATGTATTGCTGCTCCAGGGCGCTCAGATACTGCTTGGCTTCCTGGATCGCCCTTTTGGCCTTGAGTTCCGCCTCATGGATGATGTTCTCCGCTTCCTTGCGGGCGTTGGCAATGATATCCGCCTTGGTCTTCTCGGCAAAGACCAAAGTTCGGCTGATCAGTTCCTCGCGGCGCTTGAGATCTTCAACCGCGCTGCTGGCCTGGATCGCTTCCTGCCTCACCTCCACCTGCATCTGGTCGCGGCGCTGGATCTCTTTCTCCTGCCGGCGCTGGTAATCTTCCATTTCGCTGGCCAACTGCTCCAGAAAATTCTTCACTTCCTTTCTGCTATACCCGAACATCGCTCCGGAAAACTCCTGATGGCGTATGTCTGTGGGATATAAAGACATCTTTCCTCCCAAACTCTATACTGTACTGATAAGTAAACGCGCGATAATCTGGATCAGCAGCATTGCCACCACGGGCGAAAAATCCAGTCCCATCCTGGGCATGATCCTGCGGATGGGGCCCAAAACCGGTTCCGTGGCCCTGATCAGCCAGATATACAACTTGTTGTTGTAAGGGTTCTGAACAAACCAGCTCATCAATACCCTGACCAGGATCAGGATATTGTAAAGCTGGAGCAGCCTGACCAAGAATTCAATAATGAGTGGCATGGCTCAATCCAAAACTTCGTGGCAATTGCGGCAGCGGGCTTCATAGGCCTCGGTGCTGCCCACCAGGATCTGTTCGCCTTTGTGGACCGTGCGTTGGGTACGGTTGGCGGGATTGCCGCATTTGACGCAGATGGCCAGGTTTTTGGTCACGTATTCGGCGATGGCCAGAAGCTGGGGCATGCTGGCAAAGGG
>JAHYIU010000087.1 GCA_019429425.1 Candidatus Syntrophosphaera sp. | reverse complement strand
CCAGGCGGGATTGGTAGAACTCGAGGTTGCTCACGATCTCGTTGATGGTGACGGTGGGCGTGATGATCGTGTTTGCGGTGGAGGTGGCGGGACCGGGATCCATGGTCGGCCAGAATTGGAGCATCCCTGTGGTGTAGCGGGAGAGGGTGCCGGTGAGTCCTGAGATGCCGTCGCCGATCTGATACTGGGTGGTGATGATGCCGGGATAGTCGTCGATGAGGATCGCGGCGCCGTAATCCTGGACATACTTCTGGTGGCGGAAGTTTTGCTGGAAGGTCAGGACCACTTCGTTGGCGAGGTGGTAGACAGTTGTTCCGTCAGCGTTGGCGGCACGCAGGGCGGCAAGGTTGGAGACCACGACCGGGAAGGTGTAAATGGCCGTGGCGACGTAGGAGGGGTCCATTCCCGCTGCCCAAGCCCTGGCTTTGAGGGTGGTTGTGCTGCTGATCGCCACGGGGCCGGTATAGAGGGTGGAAGTCTCGGTGGGATCGCTGCCGTTGGTGGTATAGCGGATGGTGGCGTCCGGCGTGGTGGTGGATATGGCCACATTGACGGGCTGGGCATAAACTCCGGCTGGGGGGTCGAAGGTCGGGGTGGCGGCATTGTCGCCTCCGCCGGGCTGGAAGGTGTGCATTCCGAGGTCAGCCACGTAATCCTGGGGATGGACGATCCATTCGGAGTTGTCGGCATTGGTGCCGGCCCCGGCGATCCAATCCAGGTTTCCCTGCACAATATGGGGTTTGCGGACCAAGGTGTGGTTCAGGGTGGCGTTGGTGACTCCAGCCACGTCCCAGGCAGTGCCCGGATCGGTCTGATAGACCCCGATGATGTCGATCAGGGTGGTGCCGTTGAACAGGCCCAGGCAGTCGTTGCCGTTGAAATAGGTGACCGTGTGGGTGAGATCGGCAACGTCGAGGATGGCGCCCATGGCCTGGGAATTGGCGATCACGAAGACGTCGTTGTTGGCCAGGGTGCCGGATAGAGTTACGCTGTTGGTGGTGGACCAGGTGCCGCCGTTGGAGGCGAGACGCATGGTGTAATTGGCCAGGTCCACGGGGGCGCCGGTGCCGTTGAAGATCTCGATGGCCTTGTTGTTCGAGCTTCCTTCCACATACTCCGAAATGAACAGGTCCTGGGCCTGGGCGGACATCAAGGCGATGAAGCCCAGCAGGATGATGGACAGTAGTGTTCTCTTAGTCATGATTTACCTCACTTTCTCAAAAATTATCAGGGCACAGTATAAAAAAGAACCGGCCAGAATGATGCTGTCGCTGCGGTCCAGGATGCCCCCATGGCCTGGGATCAGGTTGGAGCTGTCCTTCACGCCGCAAAAACGCTTGAGCATGCTTTCGGCAAGATCGCCCGCCTGGCCAACTATTCCGGCCGCGAAAGCGCTGAGCAGGAACACGGCAATGTCGTCAACCAAACGTACACAAGATAATATAACCACTATTATAAAAGGCGCAAGCACTCCGGCGATGAAACCCTCCCAAGACTTGTTGGGGCTCATGGGCAGTATGTTGCGGTGCCTGCCCCATTTCATGCCCACGAAATAGGCCGCCGAATCCGCGCACCAGATCAGGATCACCAACCAGAAGAGGATGCGGGTGGGGGGATGGCCGAGGCCCAGACGGACGACCAGGGCGGGCAGCACGGCTGTGTAGAAGAGGCCAAACAGGACCAGGGCCGCCTGGGGCAAAGAGCGGTCCTTATCCCAGCGGAAGAGCGCTGAGAGCAGCACCAGGGCGAAGATCAGCCAGAAGGCCAGGATGTCGCTGCCGGGAAACAGCACCAGGGAAAAATAGGCCGCCAGTGCCACCGCCAGCCAAAGCCAATCCAGGCGAATGCGGACATTGCGCAGCATGGTGATGTATTCGCTGCAGCCCAACAGCACCACCAGGGCGAAAACCGCCACCAGGGTCGCGCCGCCAAACCACATCGCGGCCAAAATCACCGGAATGAAGACCACGGAGACAGCCAGGCGTTTTTGCAGTTCGGTCATTTGCTCTCCACCCCGCCGAATCTGCGCTTACGGCCCTGGAAATCCAGCAGGGCCAGCAAAAACTCCAGCTTGCCGAAATCCGGCCACAGGGTCTGGGTGATGTAGATCTCCGCGTAGGCGCTTTGCCAGAGGAGGAAATTGGAGAGGCGGCTCTCGCCGCTGGTGCGGATGATCAGGTCGGGATCGGGCTGGCCTGCCGTATACAGGTATTGGGAGAAGTTGGACGGACTTAGGTTGGCGATCAGTTCCGGCTTTGTTTTGGCTTCCTGGCAGAGTTTTTTGATACCTTCGATGATCTCGGCGCGTCCGCCGTAATTGAAAGCGATGTTCACCGCCATGCCGGTATTGGAATCGGTCATGGCTGCCACGGCGCGGATGTCGGCCAGGTAGCTTGGATCGAGGCGCACCTCGCCGCCGATGAAGCGGACGTGGATGTTCTGTTTGTTGAGCTCCGGGATCTCCTTGACCAGTTGTTCCTTGAGCAGTTTCAGCAGACCCTGGACCTCATCGGCGGGACGGGCCCAATTCTCGGTGCTAAAGGCGTAGAAGGTGAGATAGCGCAGCTTGAGCTCCACCCCCAGTTCCACCACCTGGCGGATGGATTTGGCTCCCGCCTTGTGTCCGAAAAGGCGCTTCCTGTGGCGTTGTTTGGCCCAGCGTCCGTTGCCGTCCATGATTATGCCGATATGGGCGGGCAGGCGCTGGGGATCGATCCGGGGGATCAAATCCTTATAGTTCATTGCATCTTTTGCTGGGCGTTGAATTTGAGCCAGGCGTAGATGAAGCCGTCCAGATCGCCGTCCATGACTTTGTCCACCTGACCCACCTCGAAGTTGGTGCGGTGGTCCTTTACCATCTGGTAGGGTTGGAAGACATAGGAGCGGATCTGGTTGCCCCAGCCGATGTCGGTTTTGCCGGATTCGGCCTTCTTCTTCTCCGCCTCGCGCTGCTCCTCGTATAGCTGGTAGAGGCGGGATTTGAGGATGGCCATGGCTTTCTCGCGGTTCTGGATCTGGGAGCGCTCGTTTTGGCAGCTGACCACAATCCCTGAAGGCAGATGGGTGATCCGGACCGCGGAATCGGTGGTGTTGACGTGTTGACCACCGGCGCCGCTGGAACGGTAGGTGTCGACTTTCAGGTCCTTGAGATCGATCTCCACCTCGATGTCGTCCTCGAATTCAGGATAGACGAAGACGGAGGCGAAAGAGGTCTGGCGCTTGCCCTGGGAGTTGAAGGGAGAGATGCGCACCAGGCGATGGACACCGATCTCCGCCTTGAGCATGCCGTAGGCGAAGTTTCCGCCCACCTCGACGCTCACTCCTTTCAGGCCGGCTTCCTCGCCGGGCAGGGAATCGATGATATGGTAGCTTAATTTGTTCTGCTCCGCCCAGCGGGTGTACATCCTCAGCAGCATCTCCGCCCAGTCCTGGGCTTCTGTGCCCCCGGCCCCGGCATGGATGATCAGGATGGCGTTCTCATGGTCAAATTTGTCGTTGAGGTAGCATTCGATCTCGGCTTTCTCGATGAACAGCCTTTGATTTGGCAAGGCGGCGACCGCCTCGGCCAAGAGGCCTTCATTGAAGTCATCGTCGAGCAGGGCGACATAGGTCTCCAATTCCTCGCGCAGGCTGTCCAACGAGTTTATGTGCCCGATCTCTTCATTCACCTGGCTCAGCTGCTTGGAGATCTTCCTGGCCTGGTTCGGGTCGTCCCAGAAGCCGGGACTGTTCATCTGCCGTTCAAGCTGTGAGGCCAGCTCTTCCTTCTGATCGAGATTAAAGTAACCTCCTGATCTCGGCGATCTGCGAGATCATGGAATTCACTTCTCGTTTGTAATCAACATATTCCATTGTGTCTTTCCTGCTTGTCTCCCAAGGAAAATTTTTGTAAGCCATGAAATCCGCAAGCGCCGATTCTGTCAATCCATTTGTTCGGACGCAAAAAATCATTGACAGATTGGCGATAGTTCATATTTAAGCTAAATCCCTGCTGGGGATATCGTCTTTCAATGAGGAAACTAAACTGAGGTTTTGAATATGATACCTGTCATCTGGTACATTGCTCCGTTTGGGGCGGTCATGGCACTGATATTCGCCGCCATTTTCTTTCACCAAGTAAAAAAAGCCCATCCCGGCAACGCGCGCATGATCGAGATAGCCACCTATGTGCGGGAGGGGGCCTTCGCTTTTCTGAGACAGCAATACAAGGGAATCGCCCTCTTTTTCCTGGGGGCTTTCCTTATCTTCCAATTCATGGCGAATGTGCTGGGAGTCTTGCACTGGCTTGTGCCCTTTGCCTTTCTGACCGGCGGTTTTTTCAGCGCGCTGGCCGGTTTCGTTGGCATGAACATGGCGACCCTGGCCTCGAACCGCACAGCCCAGGCTTGCACCGAAAGCCTGAACAAAGGGCTGAAGATCGCCTTCCGCGGCGGAGCGGTGATGGGGCTCACGGTGGTGGGGCTCGCCCTGATCGACATGTCTGTCTGGTTCTTCGTGCTCAACAAACTCTCCTTCAGCCTGCACCAGATCACCGTGATCATGCTCAGCTTCGGTATGGGCGCTTCGACCCAGGCCCTGTTCGCCAGGCTCGGTGGCGGCATCTTCACCAAGGCTGCCGATGTGGGGGCTGACCTGGTGGGTAAGGTGGAAGCGGAAATTCCGGAGGACGACATCCGCAATCCGGCCACCATCGCAGATAACGTTGGCGACAACGTCGGCGACGTGGCTGGCATGGGAGCCGACCTCTATGAAAGCTACGCCAGCTCGATCCTGGCCACAGCGGCTCTGGGCATGGGCGCAGTTTCCACTCTCGGCGTGCAGTTTGAAACTTTTCGCATCAATTTCGTGGTCGCTCCGATGATCCTGGCCGGGGTCGGAGCACTGCTCTCCATCCTCGGCATCTTCATGGTCAACACGAAAGAGAACGCCGGCACCAAGGAGCTGATGTTCGCCCTCAACAAAGGGGTTTACATTAGTTCCGCCCTGATCGCCGTCGCCTCGTTCTTCATCACCAGGTATTTGCTGCCGACCGACTACTTTTTCGGGGTGTTCATCTCCACCGTGATAGGCCTGGCCTGCGGCATCCTCATCGGCTATTTCACCGAAAGGGACACCTCCCACAGTTACAAGGCAACGCGGAACATCGCCTCCCAAGGGACCTACGGGCCTGCCACGGTCATCCTGGAAGGCATCGCTGTGGGCATGAGATCCACCGCCGCGCCGGTGATCACCATCGTGGTGGGCATCATGACCGCTTTCATCTGCAGCCACGGCTTCCAATCCATCGAGATGGGGCTCTACGGCATCGGCTTCGGCGCTGTGGGCATGCTGGCAACCTTGGGCGTGACTCTGGCCATGGACGCCTTTGGCCCCATCGCCGACAATGCCGGCGGAAACGCGCAAATGGCGCATCTGCCAGATAGTGTGCGGGAAATGACCGACAATCTGGACAGCGTTGGCAACACCACCGCCGCCACGGGAAAAGGATTCGCCATCGGCTCCGCCGCCCTCACCGCCATGGCCCTCCTGGCCGCTTATCTGGAAGAAGTGCGGGCCGGTTTGATGATGGTGGGCGACAAAGCCGGCAACTACATGTATCTGAGCATCAATTACGGCAAGGACATGGTCGAGCGGGTCTTGGTGGACAGCGCTTCAATCTCGGATTTCATCAATTTCTACCAGATCCATGTGCTCAACCCGAAATTTCTCATGGGAACATTCATCGGCGCCATGGTGGCCTTTGTGTTTTCGTCTCTCACGATCAAGGCCGTGGGCAAGGCCGCTGGCAAAATGGTGGCCGAGGTGCGGCGCCAGTTCCATGAGATCCCCGGCATCCTGGAAGGTTCCGGAAAACCAGATTACTCCACCTGCGTGAAGATCGCCACCATAGGCGCCCAGCACCAGATGTTCCTGCCCGCCCTGGTGGGTATCCTCACCCCCATCGTCACCGGCCTGATCTTTGGCGTGGGCGGTGTTTTGGGCGTTCTGGCGGGTGCTCTTGCCACCGGCTTCGTGCTGGCCATCATGCTAAATAACTCCGGCGGGGCCTGGGACAACGCCAAAAAGTATGTGGAAACCGGCGAGCTCGGCGGAAAATCCTCCTCCACCCACAAAGCCACGATCGTGGGCGACACTGTCGGCGATCCTTTCAAGGATACGGCCGGGCCCTGCATCAACATCCTGATCAAACTGATGAGCATGGTCTCGATCGTCTTCGCCGGGCTGATCGTCACCTATTCCCTCAGCTTGGAGGACATCGCGGCCCCCTTCTCCGGAGTGGGGGTCGATAAATCCAGGCACAACATCGTCATCCCCGTAAACAAGGACCTGCACGACGAAAGCGGCGATGCCGGCGACAAATACCTGCCGCCTGAGTTTTTCCGCCATCTGCGTGGTTTCGCGCCGGACCTGGAGCCCGCAGCCCAGCCAGCGGAAACCCAGCCTCGGGACATCCAGCCCCTGCCGCCGGCCTGATCCAATTTTCACCTCAGCCACATAAACGGGATCGAGAGGATCCTGATCACTTCACACCTGATTGTGTGAGCAAAGAAATATGTTGACGAATTTCGCCGCATCACCAAGCTAACCTCGAAACGACCACATACAACAAGGAGATCGATAATGAAAAAAATGCTACTGTCCTTGGCCCTCGTAACCCTGCTTGCGTGGGGCGCCCTCAGCGCAGAAGGCGGCAGAGAAGTTTGGGTGTTTGAGGATTTTTCCTCCGGGACCTTCCCCCCGGCCGGTTGGACGATCAGCAACAACGCGGCCAACTGGAGCGCCTATGCCGGAGCCACAGCCGGTGGCGAGAGTCCGGAACTTCGCTTCAGCTGGACGCCGCAGTTTACCGGAACCTCCTATTTCATATCCCCCAGCTTCGACACCAGCGGCGAAACGACCCTCCTGCTCGATTTCAAGCATTTCGTGGACCATTACACCAATCCGTACACCATCGGCGTCGCCACGCGATCCAACTCTGGAGACTGGAACACCGTCTGGAGCCAGTCGCCAACCGGCAATGTGGGCCCGCTGACCCAGACCGTAACGATCAGCAATGCCGACGTGGGCTCTTCAACTTTCCAGTTTGCCCTCTATTTCAACGGAAATTCCTACAACATCGACTATTGGTACATCGACGACATCAAGCTCTACACCCCCTTTCCCTATGACCTGGCCATCATCGATGCCAGCCTGCCCGTCCAAACCGATGCCGGAACCCAGATCGATCCGGCCTGCACGGTAAAAAACTCTGGCTTGAACTCTCTGACCGCGACGGTTTCGCTCTCCATCTACCGCGGCGATGTCCTGGAAGCAACACATCCGGATTATTACTCCGCCTACCTGAATGGCGGTGAATCCCAGACCGCTGGCTTCCCCGCATTCATCCCGGCCTGGCCGGACGAGCTCTACCGTTTCGTGTTCAGCGTCAGCTCGCTGGAGGATGTGGTCGATGACGACCCATCCAACAACCAGTTGGAAGCTTATGTGAACACCTGGACCGGCGCTAAACAGATGGTGGTTCTGGAAATCGGAACCGGAGGCTGGTGTCCCTACTGCCCAGGCGCCGCAATGGCCGCCGATGATTTCATCGACCTGGGCTACAACGTCGCCGTGATCGAGAACCACAACGGCGATCCCTATGCCAACGACACCTCCAACTTCCGCAATTCCTACTATGGCATATCCGGATATCCCACCGGCTTCTTTGACGGAGTGCTCAGCCATGTGGGCGGAAGCAACACCACCAGCGTGTTTCCCCAATACTTTCCTCTTTACCAGCAGCGCAACGCGGTCAAGACTCCCGTGAACATCGAGATCTTCGGCGAGCAGACCCGCGAAAACTATCTGATCACCATCCGCGTGGACAAATTCGCCCCGGTCGCCTATCCCAACCTCGTGATGCACCTGGCCATCACTGAATCCGACATCGCCTACAACTGGCAGGGGCAGGATCACTTCAACTTCGTGAACCGGATGATGTATCCCACCTACGACGGCACCCCCATCGACCTCATCAATTGGCCCCTCGGCACCTCGGACGTGGTGCTCGCCATCAGCAAGGAAGCCTCATGGGTGACCGCGAATTGCGAATTGGTGGCCTTCATCCAGAATGTGGACAGCAAGGAGATCATCCAGGCGAATAAGGTCGCCGTGCTCGATCTGGAATTCCCGCCCGTGGCCAACAACGATCCCGGCGCAAGCCCTGTACTGACCGCGCTCGGCTCCAGCTTCCCCAATCCCTTCTCCGGACAGACGACCATCGCCTACACCCTTGCGGAGAAAGGCCCCGTGAGCATCGAGATCTACAATGTCAAAGGACAACTGGTCCGGACCCTCATCTCCGCCACCAAGGCCGGAGGCTCGCACAGCACGGTCTGGAATGGGCGTGACAACAACGGAAAACAGGCCGCCAACGGGACCTACATCGTCAGAATGAAGAGCGGTAATCAGGTCTCCACCCGCAGGCTGATGCTGCTCAAATAAGCCCGGATGAGGGCCAAGCCCGCTATATATTACAGGAAGCCGGACCACACGTCCGGCTTTCTTTTTGCTTCGGAAGAAGTGGGAAGAAGCAGGCCAGGCCTGATCTGCCGTGCAGGGGACCGATATTCTGCTTGACAGATTCCGCGGCCACAGGCAGTTATGAACCTGTTTGCCGGCTTGCATTTACGCTGCCGGACACAGTGGTTTATTTCACCAGCCTTCAGAGAGGAGGAAGCAATGAAATATGCTCTTTTGACCTGCGCCGCGATCCTTTGGGCAGGATTGCTCTGCGCCCAGCCCGCGTACACTTTCCACATCAACGCATTTGACGTCCTGCTCTACGATTCGGAGAATCCCTTTCCCAACGACTCGGAAATGGACCTGCACGCCCTGATCCTATTCAATGGCGCGCCTATCGACCCGCCTGTTTTCACCCCCTATCTCTTTGGCGCTCCGGGCAATCTGCCTTTCGCGCCGGGAGTTTACGGCGTATATCTGGAAGGTTGGGACAACTGGTTCCCCGATTCCGTCACCTTCCAGGACATCACCATCGATTACGAGGTCGATTTCCTCGGCATGCAACCGCCTGCGAACTATCTGCTTAACTACTTTGACGCGCAGGTAAGCGGCGGAAACCAGGTCAGCCTGTCCTGGCAGACGGAATATGAAAGCAACCTGCTCGGATACCGGATCTACCACAATCTCAGCGATGACCTCCCCAGCGCCGTCTGGATCGGCCCCATGATCCCCGCCACCAACACCGGCCAGCCTGCCAATTATCAATTCACGGACGAGGACCCGGCACTGAACCAGACCAATTTCTACTGGCTGGAAGCGATCGAATTGGATGGAAGCAGTTTCCACGGCCCGGTGAGCGTCTATGTTTCCGGCACCGAAATCGCTCCCGAAACAGGGATACCCGCGGCAGAATCGAGCAGGATCCATAGCGCCTGGCCCAATCCCATCCGGACCGATTCCACCGCCACCATCGCGGTCTGGGTCAAACAGGGAGAAACCGGCAGCCTGGGGATCTACAACCTCCACGGCCAGGAACTGAAGCGCTTTGAGCTCGGCCCGGGAACCCACGAACTCGCCTGGAACGGCAAAGACCGCCATGGCAGCCCCTGCGGCAGCGGCACCTATCTGATCAGGCTGGACACTCCTTCCCACTCCGACACCAGAAAGCTGGTCATCATCAAATAAGAGAACAAGATAGACATCTTATACTGACCCTTGTTCATCCAGGGCTTTCTTTTCCTTGCCCCTCAACCCTTTCCCCTGCCGCCCTCATTATCAATACGCTATCAAAGACCTTTGCACATAGACTCTCTGGAAAAGGTCTAAAACTAGGGGTAGAACTCCCCCGAAAAATAGTTTACGATATCTGCAAATAATTCTTGACAAATTAGATAGCTATACTTATTGTCACTCCA